>JAFZLP010000049.1 GCA_017551405.1 Bacteroidales bacterium | reverse complement strand
CGCCGAGAGCGCCGGAGCCGAAGTCCCACCAGCCGCGGAAGTTCCACGGGGTGTAGGCTGCGTTGTAGTCGCGGTAGCGCGCCGGGCCGATGAAGGCGTCCCAGTTCATGGTCTTGGGGATGGGCATCTTCTCGGAGGGAGTGGGAATGCCCTGCGGCCAGATGGGACGGTCGGTGAAGGCCTCGATCTTGCGGACTTCGCCGATTTCGCCGTTCCACAGCCAGTTGAGGGCCTTGCGGGTACCGGCACTGGAAGCGCCCTGGTTGCCCATCTGGGTGGCCACGCCGTATTTCTTGGCCAGCTTGGTGAGGAGCCTGGACTCGTAGGCGTACAGGGTGAGGGGCTTCTCGACGTATACATGCTTGCCGGCGGCGATGGCATCGGCGGCGATGATGGCGTGGGTGTGGTCGGCGGTTGCGACCATCACGGCATCGGCCTTGTCGAGCATCTTGTCGAACATCTTGCGGTAGTCGTTGAAGCGCTTGGCCTTTGGATAGCGGTCGAATACATGGCCGGCATATTTCCAGTCGACGTCGCAGAGGCCGATGATGTTTTCGGTCTCCATCTCGCGGAGGTCGCTGGAGCCGCGGCCGCCGATACCGACGCCGAGGATGTTGAGTTTATCGGTAGCCGCCTTGGGGGCCTTGAGCGCACCGGCTGCCGGAACCGGCTTGCCTGCGGCGTCGAGCAGGGCGTCGGGAAGGACGGCGAGAGCCGCTGCCGCCATTCCGCTCTTCTTGAGGAATTCTCTTCTTGAAATGTCTGACATGGGGGTGAGGTTTTAATGTTTTTCAAAGATAAGAATTTTGATAAAAAAATGCTAAATTTGTGAAACACAAATGAAAAGCAGGAATACAGTCTGGTTTCTGGTGATATGCGGCCTGATTTTCGTGGCCGCATGCGCCGTGGGATTCAGTTACATGATGGACCGCACCTCCACCAGCAGCTACTGCATGTCCTGCCACGACCACGAAGACGCCGACGCCGCCTGGAGGCAGTCGGTCCATTACAACGGCTCCACCGGCACCGTCACCGAATGCGCTGCCTGCCATCTGCCGCCCTCCGGCACTTTCGCCCATATCGCCCGGAAGATGCAGTTCGGCGCCGGCCACATGTGGTCGCATCTCACCAAAGACAAGGAAGATTTCGACTGGGAGGGGATGAAGGAGCTCGAGCACGCCAGGAAAACCGTCTTCAACGCATCCTGCGAGGCCTGCCACAACAACCTCTACCCCCAGGGCGTCACCGACGAGGGCATCACCGCCCATCTCTACTACGAAGACAAGAAAAAGTCCAACAGCGACCTGCAGTGCATCAGCTGCCATCTCGACGCGGGCCACTACATGCCCGGCTACCAGCACGGGCAGGTCACCGGCAAGATGGCCGTGTCTTCGGGGGTAAGGTATGAAAAGCCCGCCGAAGTGGAGTCCTTCGCCGACTTTACCGAAACCATCCCCGGCACCGGCGCCGCCATCGACATGGTGGCCATCCCGGGAGGCACCTTCGCCATGGGCAGCCCCGAAAACGAGCCCTGCCGCAGGGAGGACGAAGGCCCCGTGCACCAGGTCACGCTGTCCCCCTTCTTCATGGGAAAGGACGAGGTCACCTGGGACCAGTTCTGGGCCTTCTACAACGAGACGATGTCGGAGGGGCGCACTCCCCCGGCGGTGATCTACGCCAACAACTCCCGCCCGGACATCGACGCCGTGTCGGGCCCCACCCCGCCCTTCGGCTACCCCGACCACGGCTGGGGCATGGGTTCGCGTCCCGCCATCACCATGACCCACTACTGCGCCGAAACCTTCTGCCAGTGGCTCTCGCTCAAGACGGGCCGCAAGTACAGGCTCCCCACCGAAGCCGAGTGGGAATATGCCGCCAGGGCCGGCACGGAAACCCCCTATTTCTTCGAGGGCAATCCGGCCAAGCTCGGCGGGAAAGGCCTGTTTAACCGCATCTTCCCGGCAAGCAAGGACAGCCTGGTGCGGTATGCCGTTTCCGGCGACAGCAGCGGCGGGCGCACCCAGGAGCCGGATGCAGTGCAGCCGAATCCCTTCGGGCTCAGGAACATGCTCGGCAACGTCATGGAATACTGCTCCGACAAGTACTCCCCCGACGCCTACGGCGAGGGCAGCGTCACCAATCCCACCGGACCCGCCGAAGGCGATGAATACGTGGTGAGGGGCGGATGCTTCAGCGACTCCCCGCAGGAGCTGCGCTGCGCCGCCCGTTCCCACACCCGGCACGACGCCTGGCTGCTCACCGACCCCCAGAGCCCCAAGAGCATCTGGTGGTATTCCGACGTTGTGGGCATAGGCTTCAGGGTGGTCTGCGAAGTACCCGAAAACATTAAAACAGAATAACATATGAGCAAGAAAATCAACCGCAGGGAATTCCTCACCCGTTCCGCTCTCATAGGGGCGGCGGGCATTGCAGCTCCCTCCATCCTGACCTCCTGCAGCGGCAAGGGCGTCACCCCTCTCCGCGAAAAAGGCAGTTATTACGTTCCCGAACTGATGGACAAGGCCATCGACGGCAGGCCGCTCAAGGTAGGCCTGGTAGGTTGCGGCGGACGCGGCTCCGGCGCTGTGATCAACCTGCTTGACGCAGCCGACGGAATTACCGTCACCGCCCTCGGCGACACCTATGCCGACAGGCTCGCGGACGTGCGCAAGCGCCTGATCGAAGAGCGCGGCCAGGAGGTTCCCGAAGATCATTGCTTCGTAGGTTTCGACGCCTACAAGAAGGTCATCGATTCCGGCATCGACATGGTGATCCTCACCACTCCGCCGGTGTTCCGCCCGATGATGTTCCAGTATGCCACCGAAAAGGGCGTGCATTCCTTCCTTGAAAAGCCCATTGCCGTGGACGCCAAGGGCTACCGCCTAATCATGGCTACGGCCAGACAGGCGCAGGCCAAGGGGCTCAGCGTAGTCACCGGCACCCAGCGCCACCATCAGCGCAACTATGTCGAGGCTTTCCAGAAAATCCAGGAAGGCATGATAGGCGAAATCACCGGCGGCAACGTCTACTGGAACCAGGGCATGCTCTGGTGCAGGAACCGCGAGAAAGGCTGGAGCGACATGGAATGGATGATCCGCGACTGGGTCAACTGGAAGTGGCTCTCAGGCGACCATATCTGCGAGCAGCACGTGCACAATATCGACGTGTTCATGTGGATGACCGGCAAGCATCCCATCAAGGCGACGGGCTTCGGCAGCCGCCAGCGCAGGCTCACCGGCGACCAGTACGACAACTTCAGCGTGGACTTCGAGTTCGAAAACGGCGTGCATCTGCACAGCATGTGCCGCCAGATAGACGGCTGCGCCAACGAGATAAGGGAGATTGTCAGGGGCACCAAGGGCGTCTGGGACAGCAAGGACGACACCATCAGGGACACCTCCGGCAAGGTGCTCTGGGCTTTCGACCCCGAGGCCGAAAAGGCCGCGCACGCCCAGACCAATCCCTATGTGCTCGAGCACGTGGACTGGGTGAACCACATCCGCCGCGGAGAGGCTCATGACGAGGCCACGGACACCGGGCTCTCCTCCCTTGCGGGAGTCATGGGCCGCGAGTCCGCATATACCGGCAAGGTGGTCGACTGGGACGACATCAGCGCCGCCGATATGGACTACCTGCCCGAAAAGCTCGAGAACGGGCCGATGGACATGTCGAAATATATCGTTGCCATCCCCGGCATCCCGCAGGGCGACCAGAAGAGATAGTCCATGGACAGACGGAAGTTTTTCAAAACCACTGTGACCGGGGCGGCGGGCCTGGCGCTCGCATCGTCCCCGCTTGCGGTCGGTTCGTGCTGTTCCGCCGCCGGAAAGAAGGCATCCGCGCCTCTGAATCTATCGTTCCAGGAGGGAATCACCCCCGGCGAGACTCTTCAGGAAAAGCTGGATTTTATTGAGAGTCTGGGCGTTACCGGTTTCGAGCCGGGCGGAGGCGGCCTTGCGGACAGGGTGGACGAGATTGCCGCCGCCCTCAAGGGCAGGAACATCAAGGTTTCCGCTATCTGCGCCGGATTCGACGGGTTCATCCTGGCGGAAGACCCGGCGGTGAAGGCCGCTTTCGACAGCAGCATGAGGCAGATTGTGGAAGCGGCCGGAAAGCTCGGTTCCACCGGAGTCATCATGGTGCCGGCTTTCAACTGGCAGACGCCGTGCAAGCCGCACACCCTGCAGACCCGCGACTATCTGTGCGAGCAGCTGCACGACCTCGGCGAATTCGCGCTGGGCTGCGGCACCACCGTAATCCTGGAGCCCCTCAATCGCGAGGAGGCGTTCTACCTGCGCCAGGTGGCGGATGCCGCCGCGATCGCGCGCGATTCCTCCAGCAAGGGCGTGAAGTGCATGGGCGATTTCTGGCACATGCAGGAGGAAACCTCAGACTACGGCGCCCTGATGAGCGCCGGCAAGGAGTATCTGCAGCACGTGCACATCGCCAGCCGCGCGCGCCGCAAAACCCCTGGCGAAGACGGCGAGGCCGACAATTACGTACAGGGCTTCCGCGCGCTAAAGGAGATGGGCTACGACAAGTACGTCAGCTTCGAGTGCGGCTGCGCCGGAGACCGCCGCACGGTCCTCGCCGCCGGCGTTGAGCTCCTGCGCAAGCAGTGGGAAGAGGCCTAGCGGCCGCGAGACCACAAAAAAAGAGGACGGCCATTGCGGTCGTCCTCTTTTTGATTCTGTTGAAATCTTACTCGGCGGGAGTGGCTTCGGGAGCGCCCTGCTCGATGGGAGCGGTGGGGAAGGAAGGCTGCTGCTGTTCCTGGACGTTCTCGATCTCGTTGGTGATGTCCAGACCGCCTGCTGCGGAGTTGCGCAGGGTGAAGGAGGTGATGATGGAAACAACGAGGATGAATGCCACGAGGCCCCAGGTGACCTTTTCAAGAAGGTCGGCCGTCTGGCGCACGCCGAAAGTCTGGTTGCCGGCTACGAAATTGCTGGCGAGACCCTCGCCTTTGCCGTTCTGAAGCAGCACTACCACAAGGAGCAGAATGGCTGCCAGAATGATGAGAATTACAAGAATTGTAAATACTGCGTTCATATCTTTACTGTTTTATTTTTTCGATAAGGGCTGCAAAGTAAGCACTTTTTTCCGGATATCGCAAAATTAACTTTGAATAAATTGCTGCAGCCTGCTCATAATAACCCTGTTCCGCATAGATTTGCGCCAGTGTCTCGGTGCAGAAATCGGTGAAGTCGGTCTCGGGAATTTCCACGTAGCCTTCGGCCTGGGCTTTCTGGGCGAAAGACGAGAAGACCCTGTCGGAGTCTTTCCGGACCTGCTCGTACTGGGCCTTCGAGAAATAGTCGCCGCCCACCACGATGACGCGCCTTTCCTGCTCGGGGGCGCTTCCGGAGGAATCGTCTATATAGCTGCGGAGGAGTTCCTTCACGTCGCTGTCGGAGAAATCGATGGTATGGCCTTTATGGGCCATCTCGGCCACGATACGCCTCGAGCCCACATAGAGGGCTGCGTCGGCATAGCGTTCATCGCTCCAGGCGCCTTCGCCGAGCTCGCTCATGCGGCGGCACAGCTCCTTGCGGGCCCCGCCGAACCAGGGGTAGAGGTTGACTACCCCGTTGAGCTCTTCCAGGTTGAGCTCCCGAAGATTGATTGAATCGTCTACCATTGGGCTACTGTCGCGTTGAATATGTCTTCTATGAGCTTGTCTATTATCTCTTCGCAGAGGGAGCTTTCCACGGCGTCGAGGGAATTGGTGGAATCGTAGTCGGCGTAGGCCGAGAAGTTCTTGCTTTCGAAATTGTCTTCTTCGTGCTTGCGGTTGACGAAGGTTACGGACACCGTGACGGTGAGGCGGTTCTGGGCCGCGACTTCGTCGGCGGTGACGGCGGTGGCCGAGATGTCGTAGCCGGTAATGGCACCGGTGATTTCAAGGTCGCCGTCCATGTCGACCTGCTCCAGCCTGGTCATCTGGCGGAAGCGGGTGCGCATGGCCTCGGACAGGTTGTTGGACAGGGTGGGATTCACCTTCATCGCCCTGTATTCGAAGTTTTCGATGGTTATGGTGTTTACGTCCGGCTGGATGGAAGTACCTGAGAACGAGTAAATTCCACATCCGCTGAGGGACAGCGCCACGAGGGCGGCGAGAATCATTTTCTTCATTGTTCCGCTTTCTCCTTCTTCTTTGCAAGTTTACGGTAGATGGTGCGCTCGGACAGCCCGAGTTCGGCCGCAGCCTCACGGATGTTCCCGCCGTGCTTTTCCAGGGCCTTTTCGATCAGGGCGTCGTTGGCCTGCCTGATGCTTACGTTTCCGGTCTGGACGGGCTCCTGCCACTCCACGTCGTCGTTCGGGAGCGGGGCGGTGCGGATCGGGGCAGTAGGCAGCGCCTTGGGATTGGACTCGAGTGTACCGACACGCTCTTTGAGGGAATCTATCTCCTGCTTGAGGTCGAGGATGGCCTGCACGAACGCCCGTTTTTCGTCTGGATTGAGGGCGGCTCCCGCGGCGGGGGCGGGCACCGACATGGGCAGGAGGCTGTCGTGCTCGTCGGGAATGAAGCGGGCGATGTCGCCGGCACTGAGTTCAATGCGTTCGGAGCCGGGAGCCACGGGCGTCGACAGGAGGGCCGTGATGCTCTCGGATACGTTCTTTAGCTGGCGGACGTTGCCGGGCCAGCGGTACCCCTTGAGCAGCGAGATGGCCTCGATGTTAAGGGAGATTTTACGAAGGTTGTATTTCTCCGAGAAATCGGAAGAGAACTTCCTGAACAGCAGGTAGATATCGTCTTTGCGCTCGCGCAGCGACGGCATCATTATCTGGACCGCGTTGAGGCGGTAGTAAAGATCTTCACGGAAATTGCCCCTTTCCACCGCGGTGCGCAGGTTGATGTTGGTGGCGGCGATGACGCGCACGTCCGTCTTCTGCACTTTGGAGGAACCGACCTTCATGAACTCGCCGCTCTGGAGCACGCGCAGCAGCATGGCCTGCGTCTCCTTGGGCAGTTCGCCGATTTCGTCGAGGAAAAGGGTGCCGCCGTCGGCCTCTTCGAAATAGCCCTTGCGCTCGGCCACGGCGCCGGTGAAGGCGCCTTTCTCGTGCCCGAAAAGCTCCGCGTTGATGGTGCCTTCGGGGATGGCTCCGCAGTTGACTGCCAGATACTTGCCCGTCTTGCGGCGGGAATTCTGGTGGATTATCTGGGGGATGGCCTCCTTACCTACGCCGCTTTCGCCGGTGATCAGCACGGTGAGGTCGGTCGGCGCGACGGCCACCGCCATCTCCAGCGCATGATTCAGCGCGGCGTCATTTCCGATGATGTCGTATTTGTTTTTAAGTCTTTGCAGATCCTGGGAATCCATATCATGCAAAGTTAATCAAAAAACTTGTATCTTTGCATTCTTATCATATGACTGACAATCAATTTAAAACCGATATGAAAAGATTTTTAGCAATCGCAGCGGCCGTCCTGGCCCTCACTGCCTGCGGCAAAAGCGCAGCCGACAAGCTGGCAGAAGCTATCAGCAAGGTCACCGTGGAGTGCGAACCCTCCGTGCTCGAAGTGGTCGAAAACAGCATCAAGGCCAACCTCACCGTGAACTATCCCGCCGGATACTTCAGCAAGGACGCCATGGTGGTCGTATCTCCCGTGCTCGTCTATGAGGGCGGCGAAATGGCCGGAATGCCCTTCACCTACCAGGGCGAGAACGTGAAGCTCAACAACAAGGTCGTCCCCACCACCGGCGGCACCGTCCGCGAAAAGGTGGACTATCCTTTCGTTCCCGGCATGGAAAAGAGCCATCTGGAGCTCCGCACCAAGGCCTTCATCGGCGGCAAGGAAGTGAATATCCCCGTCATCAAGGTTGCCGACGGCTGCATCAACACCGTTGCCCTGGCAGACTTCAGCGGCGCATTCGATTACAAGCCCGACAACTACCAGGAAGTCATCTCCCAGTTCACCGAAGGGCAGATCCACTACGACGTGAACTCCTCCAATGTCAAGGGCGCCGAACTCCGCAACCAGAGCATCCAGGAGCTCACCCAGGCCCTGCAAGAAGGCAAGGAAAGCGAGCGCGTCACCGTCAAGGGTACCAAGATCATCTCCTATGCATCCCCCGAGGGCGGCCAGGAGTACAACAGCAAGCTCTCCGACAAGCGTTCCGACGCCGCCATGCAGGCATGGAAGACCATAGGCAAGGGCGCCGAGGCCGGAAGCACCGAGGTGCAGAGCATCGGCCAGGACTGGGAAGGCTTCAAAGAGGCCATCTCCAAGTCCAACCTTGAAGACAAGGACCTGATTCTCAGGGTGCTCAGCATGTATTCCGATCCTGCCGTGCGCGAAAGCGAAATCAAGAATCTCTCGCAGGTTTACACCGAGATCAAGGAGCAGGTGTTCCCCGAACTCCGCCGTTCCCGCTTCATCACCGAGATGGAAATCCAGAACTACACCGAGGCCGACCTCAAGCGCCTGCTGGACCGCAAGAAGCTGTATCTGCTTGACGAAGAGGCGGTTCTCCACCTTGCCGCCATGGCCGATTCCCTTGATGAGAAGCAGACCCTCTACAGAGCCGCCGCCGACAGGATGGGCTCGCAGCGCGGTCTGTACAACGTGGGTGCCGTTCTCCTCGAAAAGGACGCCCATGGTGCCGCCGAAGTCTATTTCAACCGTCTCGAGAACCAGAGCGATCCCGACGTCCTGAACGCACTCGGAGTTATAAATCTCCGCAGGGGCGCGCTTGAGGAGGCAGCAAAGCTCTTCGAGAAATCCGGCAACGCCAGCGCTGTCAAAAACCTCGGCGCAATCGCTCTCCGCAAGGGCCAGTATGCCAAGGCTGCAGAGCTCCTCAAGGGCACCGGCGGCAAGAATGAGGCCGTCGCCGACATCCTCACCGGAAAGTACGAGGAGGCCCTTCAGGCACTCGCCGGCTGCAATTGCGCAGACACTGATTATCTGCGTGCCGTAGCCTCCGCCCGCCTGCGCAAAGCCGCCGATGTCAAGCAGTATCTCAGCGCCGCTTTTGCCAAAAATCCGGCCCTGCGCGAACAGGCTGCCAGAGATATTGAATTCGCGGGCTTTGATTTTTAGTTTTTTTCCGTATATTTGCACCCCAATTTTTTTGGGGTATTAAAAATATTAACAACAATTTATGCCAACAATTCAACAATTAGTCCGCAAGGGGCGCGAAACCATCGCTTACAAGAGCAAGTCTCGCGCACTGGATGCTTGTCCTCAGAAGCGTGGCGTATGCATCAGGGTGTACACTACCACCCCCAAGAAGCCTAACTCAGCAATGCGTAAGGTTGCCCGCGTACGTCTCACCAACGCCAAAGAGGTCAATGCCTACATCCCGGGCGAGGGCCACAACCTCCAGGAACACAGCATCGTGCTGGTTCGCGGCGGCCGTGTGAAGGACCTTCCCGGTGTACGCTATCACATCCTTCGTGGCGCGTTGGATACCGCCGGTGTAGAGGGCAGGACCCAGTCCCGCTCGCTCTATGGCGCAAAACGTCCAAAGAAGTAACGAAGGCATTATCTTAATCAATTTTCCAAATCATGAGAAAAGCAAAGCCTAAGAAGAGGATTCTACTTCCTGATCCCAAGTATCACGAGATCGAGGTTACCCGTTTCGTGAACAACCTGATGTTACAGGGGAAGAAGAGTATCGCGTATTCTATTTTTTACGATGCCATTGACATGGTAGGCGAGAAGATGAAAGATTCCGATCAGGCTCCTATAGATATTTGGAAGAAAGCGCTCGAGAACGTGACTCCCCAGATCGAGGTCAAGTCGCGCCGTATCGGTGGTGCTAACTTCCAGGTGCCCACGGAGTTGCGTCCGGAAAGGAAGGTCTCCCTGTCAATGAAGAACATGATCTCCTTCGCCCGTAAACGTTCCGGCCGCTCCATGGCAGAAAAACTTGCAGCCGAAATCATGGCTGCTTACAACAACGAAGGTGGCGCCTTCAAGCGCAAAGAGGACATGCACCGCATGGCCGAGGCCAACAAGGCATTCGCCCACTTCCGCTTCTAGTTGTAACTCAGTAGTATAGATGTCCAAAAGGGATTTAAATTTCACCCGCAACATCGGTATCATGGCCCACATCGATGCCGGCAAGACCACCACGTCCGAGCGTATCCTGTACTACACGGGCAAGACGCACAAGATCGGGGAGGTTCATGACGGCCAGGCCACGATGGACTGGATGGTACAGGAGCAGGAGCGCGGAATCACCATTACTTCCGCCGCTACCACCTGCTTCTGGCACTACGCCGGCAAGGAGTATCATATCAACCTGATTGACACTCCGGGCCACGTAGACTTCACAGTCGAGGTGGAAAGGTCGCTGAGAGTGCTCGACGGCACCGTCGCAACGTTCGATGCCGTAGGCAAAGTGCAGCCGCAGAGCGAGACTGTCTGGCGTCAGGCCGACAAGTACCGCGTGCCCAAGCTTGCCTACGTGAACAAGATGGACCGTGTCGGGGCAGACTTCATCGGCTGT
>JAFZLP010000048.1 GCA_017551405.1 Bacteroidales bacterium | reverse complement strand
GTAAGCGCTCCGGCTTCCCCTATCACCTTGAGTATCGTGGCCTTGCGGGTTTCCATCTCATCGAAGACATCAACCCAGTGACGAAGTTCCGCTACGGTAGCGTCATCCATTCCGCCGGTCTTTTCCTTACGGTAACGCGAGATGAAAGGAATGGTATTCCCCTCTGCAAACATGTCCGCGCAGTTTTCAACTTGCCACGCCTTCAGCTGCAGCAACTGCGCGATATGGTTAATGTAGATCTCTTTCATCAGTCTTCTATGGAAATCTGCCGTAGCTGCTCCCTGTATGCGGTGAGTATGCGCGAACGGGAGACGAAGCCGAGGTATTTCCGACCGTCGTCCAGGACGGGAAGCCTCCATGCGTCGGTACGGTCGAACTTTTTCATGACGCTCTCCATCTTCTCATCCTTGCGGATGATGGAGGGAGCGGGAAGCATGAGCTCACGGACCGTGATGCTGGCAGCCTTGCGCGGCTCCAGGATATGCTTGCGGATTTCGTCCATCTCAAGCACGCCGTCGAACGAGCCGTCCCGCTCAAGCACCGGGAAAACCGCCACGGTGCTGCTGACCACGATCGGAAGTATGTCTTCGAGGGTCTGGTCGATGTACACGCGTGGGTATTTGTCGGAGACTATGTCTCCCAGCTTCAGCAGGGTGAGGACGGCCTGGTCACTGTAGTGGGTCAGGAGCTCTCCGTTTTGCGCAAGTCGCTTAGTATAAATGGAATACCTCTCCCAGATGCGGTTGACTCCGAACGATGTGGCAGCGCACAGGATGAGTGGCAGCAGCAGTTCGTATCCGCCGGTGATCTCGGCTATCAGGAAGATGGCGGTCATGGGCGCCTGCATGACGCCCGCCATGAGCCCTGCCATGCCGACAAGCACGAAGTTCTGCTCGGGAAGTTCCAGCCCGGCGAGGCCGAGGGAACGCACCACCACGAACCCGGCGAGCGCACCCACAAACAGGGTGGGGCCGAAAGTACCGCCCACTCCCCCTCCGGCATTGGTGAAAGTCATGCTGACTACCTTGCAGAGCATCACCAGCAGCACGAAAAGCGGAATGCCCCAGCCCGAATGGAGCATCCAGGCAAGCGGGGATTCCCCGTCGAAGTTCCATTCCCCGCCAGTCAGCAGCGAGCCGAGGAAGTTGTAGCCCTCGCCGAACAGCGGCGGGAACAGCAGGATGCATATTCCGAGGCCGGCAGAGCAGACGAGCCATTTCACCCAGGGGTTGTTCCACCTGGAGAGGCGGTCTTCCATCCAGAGCGTAAGACGTGTGAAATAGAGCGACATCAGCCCGCAGATCACGCCCAGGACCAGATAGAAGGGCATGTTCGCGATATTGAAAGGTGCGATGGCGCAGGTGAACGGGGTGCCCGGGCCGGTGGCCAGATACGATACTACCGTGGCAGTGAGCGTGCTGATGAGCAGCGGCATCATGCTGCCGAGACTCATGTTGAACAGCAGTATCTCAAGGGTGAACAGGATGCCGGCCAGCGGGGCCTTGAAGATGCCCGCGATGGCACCGGCGGCGCCGCATCCGACCAGGATCGTAATCTCCCTGTAACCCAGCTTGAAGGCCCTGCCGATATTGCTGCCTATCGCGGCGCCCGAGTAGACTATAGGCGCCTCGGCACCCACAGAGCCGCCCAGGCCTATGGTGAGCATGCTGGTCGCAAGCGAAGACCAGATATTGTGGGGCTTGATGTTGGACTCGTTCCTGGACACCGCCAGAAGCACCTTGGTAACCCCGTGGCCGATGTTGTCTTTGATGACGAAACGGATGAGCAGGAACGAAAGCAGCATGCCCAGTGCCGGGAAGGCAAGGGCCATCCAGCTGAACCCGCCCTTGTTGATGACGGGAAACACGAATGACTGGATGAGATCGATGCCTTTGAGAAGCAGGACCGCGGCCGTGCCGGCGCCGAGCCCCACGAGGAAACTCAGCAGGAGAAGCTTGACATTCTCCGGAAGCTTTTTGCCGACAAGTTTCATTCAGACTCGTCGTCTGAGCCGTACTGGGCGATATTGTCGTCGGGGAGAGTGTTGTCTTCGGGTTCGGTGTCGTTGCCGGCTCCGGTAACTTCCTGATTTTCGGCTTCTTCCTCGCCTTCAAGCCAGCGCTCGATGTCTTCGATGTCGTCGGTCTTGACCTTGATTTTGACAAGGTATACGGCGCCGGGAATCTCCAGCGTGACGGCATAGAAAGAAGTGCCGTCCGGCTTGGGGTATTTTACAAGGTCTCCGAGATAGTCGGAAAAGCCCTTGGGATATTTCTCGTTGAACGCAGCCTGAAGTTCGGGTGACATATTCTCGAAACTGACTACGTGTCTCTTTATTTCGGTCTGCGGCATTATGTGATTATTTTTCTGCAATATTAACCCAAAAACTCAGAAATGCAAAAAATATTACATCCTTTCCGGCAGATTGATGCCCAGAATGCCCATTCCGCGGCCCAGCACGTCTGCAATGCAGCCTATGAGGTCGAGCCTCATGTCGCGTACGGCGGCCGACGGCTCCTGCAGGATGCGGGTTTCGTGGTAGTACTGGTTGAACTCCTTCGAAAGGTCGTAACAGTAGTTGGCGACGAGCGCAGGGGAAAGGGCGTCCGCCGCTTCTGCGACCTTCTGCGGATAGGCTGAGAGCAGCTGCACCAGCCTGATCTCCTTGGGAGACAGGGTGCAGGCGTTCCAGTCGGGCTCGCCATGCGCCCCGGCCTTGCGGAGTATGCTCCTGATGCGGGCGTGGGTATACTGGATGAAAGGACCGGTATTGCCGTTGAAGTCGATGCTCTCGCGCGGGTTGAAGAGCATGGTTTTCTTGGGGTCCACCTTGAGTATGAAATACTTGAGCGCGCCGAGTCCGATGTCCGAGTAAAGCTTTTCCCTCTCGGAGGCGGGGACGTCGTCCAGCTTTCCGCTCTCTTCCGAAGCGAGACGGGCTTCCTCCTTCATGCTGGCGATGAGGTCGTCGGCATCCACCACGGTGCCTTCGCGGCTCTTCATCTTGCCCTCAGGAAGCTCCACCATGCCGTATGACAGATGGTAAATCTGGTCCGCCCAGGGGAATCCGAGTTTTGCAAGCACGAGCTTGAGCACCTGGAAATGATAGTTCTGTTCGTCGCCCACCACATAGATGTGGGAATCGAGGCGGTTCTCTTCGAAGCGGCGCTCGGCGGTGCCGAGGTCCTGCGTCATGTATACGGAAGTGCCGTCTGAGCGCAGCAGCAGCTTGCGGTCGAGGCCGTCGGCGGTGAGGTCGCACCACACGCTGCCGTCCGGGTCCTGCACGAACACGCCCATATCCAAACCCTTCTGTACCAGGCTCTTGCCCAGAAGGTAGGTCTGGGATTCATAGTACACCTGGTCGAAGGAGATGCCCAGTTCGCGGTAGGTCTCGTCGAAACCCGACAGCACCCAGCCGTTCATCTTTTTCCAGAGTGCGCGAACCTCTTCGTCGCCCTGCTCCCATTTAACGAGCATATCGTGCACTGCCTGCATGCAGGGGGCTTTCTTCTTCGCCTCGTCTTCGGCCATGCCGGAGGCGACCAGTTCCGCCACTTCCTGCTTGTACATCTTGTCGAAGGCCACGTAGCAGTCGCCTACCAGGTGGTCACCCTTCATGCCGGTGCTCTCGGGGGTAGCCCCGTCAAACTTTTTCTGCCAGGCGTACATACTCTTGCAGATGTGCACTCCGCGGTCGTTCACCAGGGTGCACTTGATGACCTTGTTGCCGGCGGCGGCCAGCAGGCTGGAAACCGACGAACCCAGGAGGTTGTTGCGGATATGCCCAAGATGCAGGGGTTTGTTGGTGTTGGGAGACGAGAACTCCACCATTATGGTCTTGCCGGTGGAGGGAAGGGCGCCATACTGCGGGTCAGCCGTGATTCCGCGGAACACCTCCTGCCAGTAGAGATTGCTGAGAGTGAGGTTCAGGAAGCCCTTGACGCTGTTGAAAGCGGCGATCTCGGGGCAGTTGGCGGTAAGCCATTCACCCAGTGCGGTTCCGGTAGCGTCGGGGGAAGCATGGCTGATACGCAGAAGGGGGAAGACCACCAGAGTGTAATCCCCCTCAAATTCTTTGCGGGTGACCTGCACCTGCAGGCTTTCCGGCTTGGCTTCCGCGCCGTAAAGCGCCTTAACGGCCTCTGAGGCCTTCAAGGCTATGAACTGCTCCGCGGTCATTATCCAAGATAGCTCTTGAGGAGTTTGCTGGCGGAGGGTTTCTTCAGTTTGCGGATGGCCTTTTCCTTGATCTGGCGCACCCTTTCACGGGTGAGATCGAGGCGCTCCCCTATTTCTTCAAGGGTCATCTCCTGGCAGCCGATGCCGAAGAAGCTCTTGATTATCTCACGCTCGCGGGGTGTGAGGATCTGCAGGGCGCGCTCTATCTCGATGCTGAGGCTCTCGTTGGTGAGGCCCTTGTCCGCCATGGGGCTGTCCTCGTTGGGGAGGACGTCCAGAAGCGAATTGTCCTCGCCCTCCACGAAGGGGGCGTCCACGCTTACGTGGCGTCCGCTCACACGCATGGTGTCGGCGATCTTGTCTTCGGGGATGTCTATCATTTCTGACAGTTCCTCCGTCGAGGGCTGGCGCTCATGCTCCTGCTCGAACTTGCCGAGGGCCTTGTTGATCTTGTTCAGGGAGCCCACCTGGTTGAGCGGCAAGCGCACGATGCGGCTCTGCTCCGCGAGGGCCTGGAGAATGCTCTGGCGTATCCACCATACGGCATAGGAGATGAACTTGAAACCGCGGGTTTCATCGAACTTCTCGGCGGCCTTGATGAGCCCGAGGTTACCCTCATTGATGAGGTCGGGAAGGCTCAGGCCCTGGTTCTGGTATTGTTTGGCGACCGACACCACAAAACGCAGGTTGGCCCTGGTGAGTTTCTCCAGGGCCGCCTGATCGCCTTTGCGGATGCGTTGTGCTAATTCTACTTCTTCTTCGGGACTCACCAACTCTTCGCGGCCGATCTCCTGGAGATACTTGTCCAATGAAGCGCTTTCACGGTTGGTGATGCTTTTTGTGATCTTTAACTGACGCATAAATGTTTTATTCCTTCGCGAATCCGAAGTAGCCCGTCTTGCCGGAGGGCGACACGCCCTCGATGTAGACAGTACGTCTGCTCTTCTTCGCTGCTTCTACAACTTCCTGAGGCGTACTGACGGGCTGGTCGTTCACGTAAAGGATGATGAAACCGTCGGAAGCACCGGCTTCGGCGAGCGCGCCGCTGCCTGCACTTGCGATCTTCACACCCTTCTGGAGCCCGAGCCTGGCGAGTTCTTCCTTGCCAGCCTGGACCAGCTTGCCGCCGTAGAAGGCGACCGAGCCGTCGTCGGCAACCGTGCCGGTATTATCGGCAGTGCCCTGGAACTCCACCTGCAGGTCAATGGTCTTGCCCTTCCTGACGACGGTAACGCCCGCCTTGTCTCCGGGATGATAGCTGTTGACCTTTGCCTGAAGGCTGTTGGGAGTCGTGATGGGGGTTCCGCCCAGATTTACCAGGATGTCACCTTCCCTGATGCCGGCCTTGTCGGCAGCCCCGCCCTTCGTAACCTCGTTAATATATACGCCGTCAAGGCTGGAAAGTTTCATCTCCTCGGCTATTTTTTCGGTCACGGGACTCATTGCGACACCGAGCTTTGCGCGCTTCACGCTGCCGAAGTCGATGAGGTCGCCGACTATCTTCTTGACGATGTTGGAAGGCACGGCGAAGGAATAGCCCGTGTAGGCCCTCGTCTGGGACACGATAGCGGTGTTGATGCCTACCAGTTCACCCTTCTTGTTCACGAGCGCGCCGCCTGAGTTGCCGGGATTTACGGCCGCATCGGTCTGGATGAACGACTCGATCTTGAATTCACCGGAATAATTGGGAAGGCTGCGGCCCTTGGCCGAGACGATGCCGGCGGTGATGGTGCCCTTGAGCTGCTCTCCGAGGGGTGAGCCGATGGCGAGCACCCACTCGCCGAGGCGGAGCTGGTCGCTGTCTCCGAAGGGCACGATGGGAAGGCCTTCGGCCTCTATCTTGATGAGGGCGACGTCAGTGGCGGGGTCGGTGCCGATCACCCTGGCCTCGTAGGACTTGTTGTTGTTCAGGGTGACCTCTATCTTGGTGGCTCCCTGGACCACGTGGTTGTTCGTGACTATGTAACCGTCGGGCCTGATTATGACTCCGGAGCCGCTCCCCTGCTGCTCATAGTCCTGGCTTTCGGGAAGGCCGAAGAAATACCTGAACATGGGAGGAAGGTCGTATTCCTGGGTGGTCTTGACTGTCACTTTGACATAGACCACGGCGTCGGCCGAGGATTCCGCCGCATATGTAAGGTCGGGATAGTCGGTCTCGGTAAGATTTACGGTGCGGTATGGATTGCCGTCGACTGAATAGGATGTGACAGGCTGCTGCGCTTTCTGCTGCGGGGTTGCCGCCTTTGCCGTGATGAACGCTACGAGTGCGCTGGCAAGCACGGCGACGATTGTCGTAAATGTTTCTTTGTTCATTTTATTGTCAATTTGTCGTATTGTCTTTTCCGCAGTAAAAAAATCAAAAGATATGCCAAAAATCTCCCATATAATTCTTATATTTGCATTCCGCCCTCTATGAGGGCCTTAACGCTAAAATAAAAGTTTGCTATATGGAATTCAACGTTTCAAGCGCAGAGCTGCTCAAAGGCATGATGGACGTCTCCAAGGCCGTCCCCGTCAAATCCGCCCTTCCCATACTGGAATACTTCCTCTTCGAGCTCAGGGGCAACACCCTCCGCATCACCGCCTCCGACCAGGAGCTCACCCTCCGCACAGAGGTGGAGGTGGATGCCAAGGAAGACGGCAGCATAGCCGCTCCCGCCAGCCAGCTCATCGCCCTCTTCAAGGCGCTTCCCGACCAGCCGGTATCCATCCGCACCACCGGTGAATCGTCCTTCGAGTGCGTTTGGGGCAACGGCAACTCCTCGCTTCCGTTCTTCCCCGCCGCCGACTTCCCCGAAATCAAGGGCGTGACCGACGAGGCCCAGAGCATCGTTTTCCCGGCTGAATCCCTCATCGAGGGCATCTCCAGCACCATATACGCAACGGCCGACGATGAAATGCGTCCCGCCATGAACGGTATATTCTTCGACATGACGCCGGACAACACCACCCTCGTGGCATCCGACTC
>JAFZLP010000047.1 GCA_017551405.1 Bacteroidales bacterium | reverse complement strand
TTGCGCTCGGCCCAGCCTTTCATCCAAAGGTATCCGGCGACTTCGGCCACCTTGTCAATCTCGGCCTTCAGGGCCGGTCTGTTATCTAAAATGCTCATAATTATCGTTTAGGAACAAACAGTTTGAGATCGAAGGATTTAGCCACGATGCGGCGCATCTCCCGGCGGTCCTTCACAAGGCCTGCGGCGCGCGCCTGCATCATGACGTTGCCGATGGCTGTGGCCTCGGTGGGGCCGGCCACTACTGGGATGCCGATGGCGTCGGCAGTCCACTGGTTCAGCAGATCGTTGGCACTGCCGCCTCCGATGATGTGCAGCCTTTCGATGGGGAAGGGAGCAAAAGAGCGCAGCATCCCAAGCACCTCTTTGTAGGTGTCCACCAGGCTGTGGTAGATGCAGGACACAATCTGGGAATCGGTCAGATTCCCGCCGACGGCGGCCCTGATTTCCGCGACCATGTCCGCCGGGTTGGCGAAGCGCGGGTCGTCGGGATTGATGCGGCCGGGGAAACCCTTCTCGGAAGCGGCCATCTCCATGAGTTGCGGGTAGCCGTAGTCTTTGCCTTCAGCCTTCCAGACCTTGCGGCACTTCTCCAGCAGCCACATGCCCGTGATGTTCTTGAGGAAACGGGTGGTGCCGTCGATGCCGCCCTCGTTGGTAAAGTTGAGGCGGGCCGACTCGGCGTTTATTATGGGCGCGGGCGCCTCGATGCCCATGAGGCTCCAGGTACCGCTGGAAAGATAGGCGAAGTTTTCGTCGTGCGCCGGGACGGCGGCGATGGCCGAAGCGGTGTCGTGCCCCGCCACGGCGATTACCGGTATGCCCTTGTACCTGCCCACTTCCGTTCCGGGCTGCACGATGGGCAGGAGGATGTCGGTGCGAAGCCCCAGGCGCTCCAGGAGAGCCTTGTCGAACTGGCGCGCCTTCTGGTCCATCATCCCCGAGGTGGAGGCGATGGTGTATTCGCAGACCTCGTTTCCCGTAAGCATATAGGCCAGCAGGTCGGGCACGAACAGCAGGTGTTCAGCATCCTTCAGCGGCCGGAATCCTTCCGCCTTCTGCGCGCAGAGCTGGAATATGGAATTGATATTCAGGATCTGGATGCCCGTAGCCGCATAGAGTTCCTCGCGGGGGATTTCCCGGAACACCTTTTCGGGGACGCCCACGGTGTAAGGGTCGCGGTAGGCGCGGGGGTTCGAAAGCACGGAGCCGTCCTTCCCGACAAAGCCGAAGTCCACGCCCCAGGTGTCGATGCCGATGGAATCGGGCCTGACGCCCTTGCTTTCAAGGGAGTCGAGGCATTTCACGAAATGGTCCCGGATGGCGAAGATATCCCAGAAGTATTTCCCGTCCTCCTCGGTTATGCCGTTCGGGAAACGGTAGACTTCTTCCATCGAGAAAGAGTCGCCGTCGAAGGTGGCGAGGACCGCGCGCCCGGATGTGGCTCCGCAGTCGAAAGCGAGGAAGGAGTGTATGGCCATGATGTTTCTTTTATTGCATACAAGATACGGATTTTTTTGACACAACGGGATATAAACGTGAAATCCGGCTGGAAAGGCCGGATTTCAAGATATTACGAATTATAAAAAATGATTCGAAGCGTTTTTAGAATGCCAGGAAAGGACGGACTTTCATGACGAAAGCCGCTTTCCATGCAGATGTGCTCTGCTTGCTAAGATAATTGGTCTTTATTGAAGAGTATTTATCGCCTGTCTCTGAGTGCGTCTCCACGCTGCCGAAATTCATTCGAATAGCATTAGATGCATCATACTCTGAACTGGACCAGTAGTTGTCGGAAAAAGCGCCTTCAGACGTCATGCCAAAGGAATCAAAGTCGCAGCCAAACTGGTCGTAGAGAAGCTGAAGGCGGTTGTTCAATGATGTGACAAGCAAGTTCTCGGTAGCGCTTCCGTTGTTCTTTACAAGGACCAGGTTGCTTAATTCTCCTTTTGTAAGCCAATTCTTATAAGACTCATTGACTAACCAATCCTCGGCAGGAGCTGCGCCTCCGAAGCCCCTGGTGCTGATGGAATACACCCACTGGCCGATTGACGGCAGGAACCATCCGCTTGTGCCGGTCATGGTGTCTCCCTCACCGGAGCGGTAATTATATGCCGTATTTGCTGCGGTGTTGGCGGCATTGGCAATAAGTGTCTGAGTATTGGAATAGCCGCTAACATTACTGGTTCCCAGAATCTCACTTGGAGACTTTATGGCAGCTCCGTTGAGAGCATTATTGCCACTGTTATTTGTCCATTTGACGCCTGCTCCTGCATTTTTCAAAGACATTACCAGCGCATGACCATAACCGCTCGCTTTCTCGGTGAGGGCCCTCGCTTCTACCGCCAACTCCGATAGGTTGCTGTCTTCATAATTATTCACAAACACAATGATGCCTGTTACTACAACGCCTGGGTCGTGAGCAATGCGCCCGTATGTACCATCGCTCCAGAACGGGTCACCGAGCTGTGGGTGGAAATCCAGTTCGTCGCTGAATGAGTATTTGTTGTTGCGGGCAACTACTTTATCGGATGTGGCCAACTGGAAATCACGGTCGCAAAGCTGAATCACGGAGTCGGAGGTAAGAGTGGTGCCGCCGGGTAATGCAAATGCAAAACTGGTAGAGTAGGAATTAGTGCTTCCAACCTGCGCCAGGACGGCTGTTCCGTAGATGGTAAGGGATGGACTCACAATCACATCCATAGAAGTCTCGCCGGTAAGATGGAAGTTGCCATTTTCAAAGTTGAACGTGATTGTTGCGGTCACGAAGGCAGACTGCTGGTTCAGTCTGACATTCGACGGGGTGCCGAAAGTGAAGTCGCCGGTGAAACAACTGAACTTCTCAACTGCCGTCTGAAGGTCGGAAGCGACAGCGGCAGAATAATCAGAGCCGTCAAAAGACAGGTTGTCCGCATTTTTAAGAACGGCGTGAAGAGGAGTATCATCTGCCGGTCCCGTCGGATACGTACTTTCCTCGTAAGACAGACTGCCGGAGAACGCCTGGTCGATACCGCCGGTATAAGTCAGAGTGCCCGATATGTCCGTACCGGAAATCACTATCACATCGCCGGATTTCACACCGTAATTCGGGTTATCCGCGAAAGACACCTTGGTGTCAAGGGAGGACAGCCTAATGGAGTAGGGAATGGTTACCAACCCCGTCTCAGGATCATATACGCCTTCTATTCCCTCCTTGCAAGAGGTCAGGGAAAACACGGCCGCCAACACGGACAGCACTGAAAGAAAATAAAACCTTGTTGTTTTCATCCCGATATCCTCCGTTACAGGGCTCCGCCGTCTGTCAAGGCACCGTTCGAATCGGTACCTTCAAGCATGAAGTACCAGGTCAGCTGGTTGGTGCTGGCACACAAAACACTGTTACCACTCAGCTCCATCACGGTTACCGAAGGAGCCAAATAAGTCTGTTTTAATGCTTTTACCATCTTGTCAGTCATTTACTTTCTTTTCCGGAAAAAGTCCGCAAAGGTACTACTATTTTTTGAAAAAGTGTCACCGGAGTGCACAGAATCGCTATTTTAGGAAAACGAAGAAGACGGCGAGGACCAGGCAGCCGAAGGCGGCCAGATGGTTCCACTGGATGTGCTGTCCCTTGAACACGAACATCACGATGATGGTGAATACCGTGAGCGAGATTACTTCCTGTATCACCTTGAGCTGCAGCAGGTTGAACGGGCCGCCGTTGCCCTGGAAGCCGATGCGGTTGGCCGGGACGGTGAGGCAGTATTCAAAGAAGGCGATACCCCAGGAAAACAGGATGACCAGTATGAGCGGCCAGTCCGTCGAAATTTTCATCTCTTTGAGCTTGAGGTGGCCATACCACGCGAATGTCATGAAGATGTTGGAAAAAACCAGCATTATAATGGTCCAGATGCCTTTCATTTTACGCTAAACTGTTATAGTTCGATTATTTTGGATGCAAATATATGGAATTCGTTTAATTCAATGTTTTTTGCTACCTTTGAGAGACTATGAGAAAACATTGGATTGACAATCTTAGGTGGGTGACGGTACTTCTGGTGCTGCTGTACCACGTATTCTACTTTTACAACAACAAGGGCGTGTTCGGAGGCATCGGCGGCTTCGGCCCTTATCCGCAATTGCGCCAGTACCAGGATGTGGTAATGTACATCCTCTACCCGTGGTTCATGCCGCTGCTGTTCATCCTGGCCGGCATCAGCGCCCGCTATGCGCTGGAGAAGAAGAGCGCCGGGGAATGGTTCAAGGCCCGCACCCGCAAGCTGCTGGTGCCCGGCACCATAGGCCTGTTCGTGTTCCAGTGGATGACCGGCTACTTCAACACCGCGGTATCAAGCCATGTTAACGGCTCTTCAGTGCTGCCTGATGGGGTGCCTGGGTTCGTGAAATACTTCGCCTGGAGCGTCAGCGGCATAGGCCCGCTGTGGTTCATCCAGCTGCTGTGGCTGCTGTGTATAGTGCTGCTGATTGTGCGCGCCCTCGACAAAAACGACCGTTTCTGGAACTGGTGCGGGAAGGCTCCCATCTGGATTGTCATCCTGCTTGGAGTGCTGTTCTGGGTGGGTGAACAGACGCTCATCAAGAATCCGCGCCCCGAGTCGGCCGACGGCCTCCTGAACCTGTACAAGCCGCTGTTCTACCTAATCCCGTTCCTGCTTGGATACTTCGTGTTCTCGCACGACGAGGTGCAGGAAAAGGTGGAGAAGGCCTGGATTCCGCTGATGGGCTGCGCCTGGGCTAGCGGCGTCGCGCTGATAGCCACCACCTTCGGGCAGGACAACACCACTCCGCAGTATCTGGGTAGCCCGCTCAACTGCCTGTACGGGTGGATGGCCTGCCTGGCGCTGATGGGATGGTTCAAGGCGCGCTTCGACCGCACCGGACCGTTCGCGACCTACATGACCCGCTCCAGTTTCGGTATCTACATAGTCCATTACCTGATCATAGGCTGCCTGGGGTACATGATGAAAGTCTACACCCAGCTGCCGCCGTGGAGTATGTATGCGATTCTGACCGTCGCGGTGTTTGCGCTGTCGCCGCTGCTCTACGAGCTGCTCAGGCGCATCCCCGTGGTCAAGTGGTGCGTTTTCGGAGAATAGCCTTGTAGTGCCGCCACGCCAGGGTGGCGTAGCAGTAGCGGCGGGTGCGCCGCGATGGGACGACTGCGTAGTGGAAATGCTTCTCTGCCGCGTGCTCGCGCAGACGGTCCAGGTCGCCGTAGCCCTGGGCGGCCCACACGCATCCGCGGTTGTAGGCGGTGGCGGCAAGGCGAACCTGTTCCTCTATGGGAAGCGTCTCCAGGCCATCCTGCGTGCGCTCCCCATTTTTGTCGAATGAGCCGTACGACGAGTACAGCAGCCGCACGAACACCCCTGCGTAAATGACCTGCCACTCCTCTTTCCGCATGCGCGAGATGCGGATCCGCCGCGCCGTAGCGTTGTCGGCGGTGTCGAACCAGAGCTCATATTGCCGCGCCAGGCCGCTGCGCATCCAGGCTTTCTCCAGATCCTCAACGAAGGAAGGTTTCATCTGGAAGATGCCGATGGAATAGTCCGGCCCTTTTCCGGTTGTGATGTAGCTGCCGTAGTTGGCGGCCGTTTCCATCAGGTCCTGCAGCTTGCGGTAGCGCACCGTTTCAGGCCACACGACGGCCTCGGCCAGCAGGGGGTCCACGTCGAACGACCGCCAGGTTTCCTGCCAGGAGGGATCGGCAACAGGCTCGGCGGTGACGACTTCCTCATCAGCGTCCATGACAGCGGCAGCGCCCCCGCAAGAGGGCGCTGCTACGATCAAAAGACCCAGTATTAGAGTTTGTAGGTGCAAAGGATGAGCTGGATCTTGCTGCCGTCTTCGGTGGTATCGACGTAGAGCCACTGGATCTTGTCGGAATAAGCCTTCCAGGCGTGCGGCTGGAAGATTTCGTCGCCTTCGGGCAGGGCGATGAAGCCGCCGTCGGCATTGTACATCACATTGCGCTTGCCGTCCCTGGAAGTCCAGTACTGGTTGCCGGTCTCGTGGTCGTATTTCATCTTGCCCAGCTCCTTGATGCGCTCGTTGGACAGTTTCGTCCAGCTGCCGGAGTTGAACTGGTACACCTCGCCTTCGGCATTGCTGGCAAAGAAGTACCTGCCGGCCGCGATGTCGTCGAAGTGGGAGGATCCGAACACGGAGAATTCAGGGAACCAGCCCGCGGCGTAAGTGCCGGGAACGTTCGCCAGGGAAACCTCGCGGATGACCTCCTCGTCATACATCGGAGGATAGTTCGACGGGAACTCGCTGTAGGCCTCTTCCAGGATGTCGCCGGCAACGATCACCGCGTTCAGCGGCAGACGCCAGAGGGCGCACTGGGGAAGGATCTCGTCTTCGACGGCCTGGCGGTTGAGCTTGATGAGCTCGGACATGTTGGCCTTCATCTGGTCGAAGCGCTTCTGCACGTCGGCGGCCCACACCTTTGCGGCGCGTTCGCGATAAGTCTTGATAAGCTCGAGAGCCTGCAGATAGAGAGGATTGTACACGGAGGGATCGTCCGTAGCGTAAATCTTCTCCTTGAGCTCGAGGAGCTTCTTGCGGTCGGCGGCCGAGAACTTGGCATCCACCTCACTGTCCGGAACGAAGAGGAGCTTCTGTACCTGGGCGAAGTAGTTTGCCATCTTCTGCTCCAGTTCCATGATGGGCTTGGCCTTGTCCGCAATTTTCATCATGTTGCCTATGCCGCCCATCATGCTGCTCGATTTCATGGTGGCGTTCATGGTCTCCTTCTGCATGCGCTTCTCGAAGGCGTCGGC
>JAFZLP010000046.1 GCA_017551405.1 Bacteroidales bacterium | reverse complement strand
GCTGTCGTTCTCCTGCGTCTTCACGGAGAAGGCGCTGCCCTTGAGGTCGGCGATTACTTTTCCGCCCAGGCGCGCATCGGCCCACTGGCCGCCGTCCCAGTTCACGGGAGTGCGCACGTACTCGTCTCCCCCGCCCTTGTTGCCGAAATATCCGAGCTCTTCGCCCTGATAGAGGTAGGGCTTGCCGGGAGAAGTGAGGAGGATGGCGCCGGCCTGCTTTTCCTTGGCGGAGGACTTCCCGAGCACTTCGCCGGTGCGGTCTTCGTCATGGTTGGAAAGCTTGAGGGAGTTCACGTTGCGCTCGCCGGCATAGACGGTCTGCCGCGCAAGCATGCCGTTCACGAAATCACGGCCCGTCCTGGTGCCGTTAAGGGTTTCGGCCAGCCGCCACCAGAAGCTGAAGTCGAACACCGAGGGGAGGGCTTCGAGATAGGTGGAATACGGGCACTTGGAGTCGTCGTACTCGTTGAAGACCTCACCCACCATGTACATGTCTTCGTTGTGGCCGGCAGCCTTGTAGGTGGCGTTGCAGTGGTTGTACCACGCCGAAAGGAAAGCCTTGTTGGAAGCGTTGTTCCAAGAGCTCAGGCCGCCGCAGATGTGCTTCACGGCATCGAGCCGCAGGCCGTCGACACCCATCTCTATCCATTTGTCGGCAGATGCGGCGATGTCTTTGAAAGATGCTGAAGCCGCGAAGTCGGCGGGGTTGCCATAGTTGAGGTCGGGCATCGAAGTGCTGAAGGCACCCATATAATACACGGTGCCGCCGCCCGAGACATTGGACAGTTCGATGCGGTAGCGGCCGGAACCGCTGAAACTGATGTCAGAACCTTCTGCAACCAGCGTCATGGGCTGTCCGGTCTTGAGCTGGGTGTTTCCCGGCATGGCGCCGTACTTGGAACCGTTGTCCCAGTTGGGATATTTCCTCACCAGCATGCCGCAGTCGCCGGAGATGTCCATTACCAGATACGGATTGCCGCCGTTCTCCACGAACTTCACGGTCTTGCCTTCAGTTTCAGAATCCCAGTACCAGATGTTCCAGCTGGAATTGCCGTTGGTTACGGCCTCGGTGGTGGAGCTGATCGTAATCACGGGAGAGCTGGTGGAAATGCTCTTCCATTCCCCCGAGTTATACGTGGTTCCGGCGAGCATGGGGAACTTGGAATAATCGGCTCCCGGATTGGAGGAAATGAAATAATAGTCCCTGTATGGGCTGTTTTCGTTCGCGACGGCCTCCTTGAACCAGGCATTGCCGGAGCCGGAATGGTTGAGGACGTAGTCGAGATAAATCTTTATCCCCTTCGCATGCGCGGCGTCGACCATCTTCTTGAAGTCATTCTCGGTGCCGAACAGAGGGTTCAGGGCGCAGTAATCGTCCACGTCGTAGCCATGGTAAGAACCGGTAGCCTGTACGGGCGACAGCCACAGCGCCGTGACTCCCATGGCGTCGAGATAATCGAGCTTGGAAGTGATGCCGTTGAAGTCGCCGATGCCGTCGCCGTCTGAGTCGCAGAAGCTGTACACCAACAGCTGGTAGGTAGTGGAGGCCCGCTTCACGCCGTCGAAAGCGTCGGTGATCACGGCAAGCGAGTTGTCACCGGGGTTTACGGGCGGTTCAACCGGTTCGCCGCATCCGGAAGCGCCCAGCACGAGGGCAAGTATAATACCGATTCTTTTCATATGGCAGTTAATTTAATAAAGGGACCGGCCTTACCGGCCGGCCCCTTTGAAAAGTACATAGCCAGCTACAGAGTGACAGTGACTTCAAGCTTGTCGCTGCCGCCCTTGTTGCTCCACTCGTAGACATTGGCGGTAATACCGGCCATTGCGGGGAGATCGGCGCGCGGAATGGCGACCTCGGTCTCCACGCCGTTGTCAGTAACGACGCCCTTGATGACGGCGTTATCTACGCTGTAGTTCTCCGGCATGGTGGCTCCTCCCTTGGCAATGCCGAAAGCGGGAGCATCCGCGGAGCCTGCGTAAGGATAAACTACCAGAAGCAGCTCAAAAGGACCGTTGCCCCACAGTTCGACACCGGTGGCGGGATCATTGTCCAGGTCGAAGCAATAGTAGTGGTATCCGTTTCCACCCCAGAGGTCCGCCATTCTCTCGGTCGTCCTCCTGACGTAGAAATAGACGTTGTCTTCGTCGGAAGCTACCTTGAACGCGGCGTTGATTCCTTCGCCTGATGCGCCCTCGACAGCAGCCCAGTCGGACATGTCGCCGTCGATGGTGATGCCTGTAGCGACAGCGCCGCCTTCAGCGGTGAGCTTGGCATAGGCCTTGCCGTCGCAGAGGGCCGCCAGCTCGATGGCGTAGGTGCCCGCTTCGGTAATGGCCATGTTGCCGCCGTTCTGGACGAGGGCGTCGAGGCTGCCGCCCCAGTTGATGGCCCAGTCGTCGTTCCCGCGGAACTTGTACTCGCCGGATTCAAGCGACATGGTGCCTTTCCAGAGCTTGGATTCGGCATCGTATTCGAGGTCGGTATCGGCATCCCAGCCGCCCACCTGGGCGGGGCCTACGACACCGATGCCCTTAATGAGCGTGAGGCTGTAGGTCATCGCGGTGAGGTCCACCTCGATCATGTAGTAGCCTGCGGTCTCGGGACCGGGGCAGTTGCTGCCGCCGTTGTCGGCAATCTTGCCTTCGCCGTCAAACTCCCAGTCGCCGCTCCAGTCGCCTTCGTTCGGTTTGAACTTGAACTC
>JAFZLP010000045.1 GCA_017551405.1 Bacteroidales bacterium | reverse complement strand
GACCATATCTCTGGGAGATGCCGCCAGGATTAGCGTCCCGCAGGCTTTCAACCTGATGATCAAACCCGACGGTTCAGCCTGCAATATGGCATGCCGGTACTGCTATTACCTCGACAAATCCGAAATCTACGCCGGCAAAGAGCCTGTCATGAGCCCCGAAATGCTGGAAACGGTAATCCGGGAATACATCCGTGCCAACGACGTCCCCGAGGTCCAGTTCAACTGGCACGGCGGTGAGCCGCTCGTGCTCGGTCCCGCCTTTTTCAGGAAAGCCGTGGAACTGGAGCGGAAATACGCCGACGGAAAGACCATCTTCAACACCATCCAGACCAACGGCACCCTGATCACCCCGGAATGGGCCGCTTTCTTTGCGGAAAACCGTTTCCTCGTGGGCATCTCCATAGACGGGCCCAGGTCCGTCCATGACAGGTACCGCCTCGACAAGGGAGGGGCACCGACCTTCGACAGGGTCATGAAGGGGCTGGAGTGCCTCAAGGCCGCGGGAGCGGAGTTCAACACCATGAGTGCGGTGAGCAAGGCAGGCGAAGGGCGCGGACTGGAGATCTACAAATTCCTGAAGGCTGCCGGCAGCCGCTACATGCAGTTCATGCCGGTCCAGGAGCACGTCCTCGATGGTCGCATTGTCCCACCTTCCACCCCGGGCTCAACGCCCGGAAAATGGTCGGTCAGCGCAGCGGGTTTCGGAGAATTCCTCTGCGAAATCTTCGATTACTGGGTCAGGCATGACGTGGGGAAAGTCTTTGTGGGACAGTTCGATGCGGCACTCTCTTCCTGGTGCGGGGCACCTCCCGGCATCTGCGTGTTCAACCGAACCTGCGGCGGCAATTCCGTCATCGAGCACAACGGCGACGTCTATTCCTGCGACCACTTCGTGTATCCCCGCTACAGGCTCGGGAACATCGCCACGGACGACCTCAGGGCCATGATGAGCTCGGACGCGCAGATCCGCTTCGGCATGGACAAGCGCGACTCCCTCCCCCAAAAATGCCTTGACTGCAGGTATCTCTTCGCCTGCAACGGCGAATGCCCCAAGCACCGTTTCGGTCTCACCCCCGCCGGCGAACCCGGCCTCAACACCCTCTGCGAGGCATACCTGCGCTTCTACAGCCACACCGAACAATACTTCGCGCGCATGCGCGACCTCCTCCTCTCCGGCTCCGCCCCCGCCGACATCATGGCGGAAATATAAAAAAAGGAATGTAGCCGCGCCCCCGGCGCGGTATTGCACCTACGAAAAAAGCCCCCGACGTGTCGGAGGCTTTTTCGGGTGCAATATGGGGCTCGAACCCATGACAACTGGAACCACAATCCAGGACTCTACCAACTGAGCTAATTGCACCGTATTGGGACTGCAAAGGTAAGAAAATATTTTGTCTCCACAACTTAAAATTGTGTATATTTGTAAAAAATAAGAAATATGGCACGCGAAATAAAATTCTCCCTCGTATACAGGGACATGTGGCAGTCGTCCGGAAAATACCAGCCCAGGGTGGACCAGCTCGTAAGAGTGGCACCCGCAATCATCGACATGGGCTGCTTCGACAGAGTTGAAACAAACGGCGGCGCATTCGAGCAGGTGAACCTGCTCTACGGCGAAAACCCCAACATTTCCGTACGCAAATGGACGGCTCCCTTCCACAAGGCCGGCATCCAGACCCACATGCTGGAGCGTGCGCTCAACGCCCTCCGCATGAATCCCGTGCCCGCGGACGTCCGCGAGCTCATGTTCAAGGTCAAGAAGGCCCAGGGCGTCGACATAGCCAGGTCTTTCTGCGGCCTCAACGACCACCGCAACCTCAAGGGCAGCGTGGAATACGCCAAGAAATGGGGCATGATCTCCCAGGCCACCCTTTCCATAACCTATTCACCCGTGCACACCGTGGAGTACTACATGGGCATAGTAGACAAAGTGGTGGAATACGGCGCCGATGAAATCTGCCTCAAGGACATGGCCGGCGTAGGCCGTCCCACCTCCCTCGCGCAGCTCACCTCTGAAATCAAGAAGAAATATCCCCATATCGTAGTCCAGTACCACGGCCACTCGGGGCCCGGTTTCTCTCCCGCAAGCATGCTGGAGGTCGCCCGTGCCGGCGCCGACTACCTGGACGTGGCGGTCGAGCCACTCAGCTGGGGCAAGGTCCATCCCGACGTCATCACCATCCGCGAGATGATGAAGGCCGACGGCTTCCTGGTGAAAGACCTCAACATGGACGCCTACATGGAGGTCCGCAAACTCACCCAGGAATTCATCGACGATTTCCTCGGCTATTGGATCAACCCGCAGAACAAGGTCATGACCTCGCTTCTCGTGGGCTGCGGCCTTCCCGGAGGCATGATGGGCAGCATGATGGCGGACCTCAAGCCCTTCCTCGGCGCAATCAACGCCGCCGAGCGCAAGGCCGGCAGGCCCGACATGTCACTCGACACCCTCATGGTCAAACTTTTCGAGGAAGTGCAGTACGTATGGCCCAAGCTGGGATATCCCCCGCTCGTGACCCCGTTCAGCCAGTACGTCAAGAACACCGCCCTCATGAACCTGTTCAACGTCATCCAGGGCAAGCCGCGCTGGACCACCATCGACAAGGACACCTGGGGCATGATACTCGGCAACTGCGGCACCCTGCCCGGCCCGCTGGCGCCCGAAATCGTGGAGCTCGCCAAGTCGAAGGGCATGGAATTCTACACCGGCAATCCGCAGGACATGTATCCCGACGAACTGCCCAAGTTCCGCCAGATCATGAAAGACGAAGGCTGGGACTGCGGCCAGGACGACGAAGAGCTCTTCGAGCTCGCCATGCACGAGCGGCAGTACCGCGACTACAAGAGCGGCATAGCCAAGGAGCGCTTCAACACCGAACTCGAAGACTTCCGCGCCAAGGCCGGAGCTCCCATAGTGGTCAAGCGCCCCGTGGTGGAAATGCCCGAATTCCCCATTGAGGAATACACCCGGAAGTATCCGCATGCCGTTCCGGTGCAGGCTCCCGTCAAGGGCCAGCTGCTCTGGGAAGTGGATGTGGACGACGCCTCCAAGGCCCCCGTCGCCGGCACCGAAGTCAAGGCCGGCAAGGCAATGGGCTATGTCCAGACCTACTACGGCCGCGAAGAGATAGTTCCCGCCATTGACGGCCGCGTGGTCGCCACCACCGGAAAGCAGGGCAAGAACGTGGAGAAGGGCGAAATCGTAGCCTTCGTCCAGTAGGCCCCTCAGCCCCTGTACGTCCGGTTTTCCTCGAAAGAGAAGAAACAGTCATCGCACAGCACGACATGATCCAGCAGGATGATGTCGAACTGTGCGCATGCGTCCTGCAGGAACCTCGTGTTGTCGATGTCGGCCCTGCTGGGCTTGGGGTTGCCCGACGGATGATTGTGCACCAGCACCACGGCGTACGCTCCCCTGTCTATGGCACGCTTGACTATGCGGCGCACGTCGAAGGTGGTGGCGTCTCCGCTGCCTGAGGTCAGTTTTTCTTTCCCTATCACATATCTAGCCGCATTGAGGAACAGCGCCCAGCTCTCCTCGTGCCCCGCCCCCTTCAGGTGCGGGAGCATGATGTCGTAGATCATCCGCGCCGACATCAAAGGCTTCTTCACCTCCGTCCTTCCCGCCAGCATGAAACGCCTCCCGAGCTCGCAGGCGGCGTGGATGGTGCAGGCCTTGTCGGCCCCTATCCCAGGCTGCTTCATCAACTCTTCCACACTTAGCCCGAACAGGCGCAGCAGGCTCCCGTCCACACGACGCAAAAGGTTCTGCGCCATGGCAAGCACACTCTCCCCCGGCCTTCCACTTCTCATCAGGATGGCCATCAATTCCCCGTCGCTTAGCGCGGCGGCCCCGCGTTCGAGCAGTTTTTCCCTCGGTCTCTCCCCTTGGGACAGGTCTTTCATTTTCATGCCGCAATATGGGGAAAAACCTTGGCAGAGGCCCGTCAGAAACGGAAAAAACGTATAGCAAAAACAGTTATCAACAGGCTAAAAATAAGATTGTTGATAAAATTGTGGAAAAAATTGTAAGAAAATGTAATAAAGTGGAAAAATTTATTTACCTTTGTAGCACTTGCGTATAAGAATTATGGTTTCGTTCATCGGAGAATATTCGGCCAGGATCGACGACAAGGGAAGAATCGTCTTCCCGTCGGCGTTCAAGGCCCAGCTCCCACCGGAGAACATGGAGCTCGTCATCAAGAAGAGCCTCTATTCCCCGTGCCTGGAGGTATATACTCTGGAGGAATGGCAGCGCCGGAGCGGCGAAGTTCGTTCAAAGCTGAACTTCTTCGATCCCGACGACCAGGCTTTCTGGAGGACCTTCACCGACAGGATGGACGCCGTTTTGCCCGATGCCAAACTGGGCCGGATTACCATTTCGCGCAAGTTGCTGAACGAAATTGGTGCCGACAAAGAGGTGGTTTTCTCGGGCAATGACTTCATGATCGAAATCTGGGCGAAAGAAAAGTTTGAAAACAGCAGACTCCCGCAGGACAAGTTCATAACCATTGCCAAAAGCCTCTCCAAAAGATAGGAGGGTGCGGAATGTCAGTGTACCATAAACCTGTTCTGCTGCACGAAAGTGTAGATGGAATTGTAATAAACCCGGCAGGGTCATATGCCGACGCCACCTTTGGGGGCGGAGGTCACAGCGCAGAAATTTTGAGACGCCTTTCCCCCTTAGGTTGTCTGATAGCTTTCGACTGCGATGCCGACGCTGAGGCCAACGCCCCAAAGGACCCGCGTTTTACATTCATCCACAACAACTTCCGTTTTATCCACAATTACGCCCTCCTGCTCAGGCCGGAGGGCTTCGACGGCATTCTGGCAGACCTCGGAGTGTCGTCGCATCAGTTCGACACGGCGGAAAGGGGCTTCTCTTTCCGCTTCAATGCGCCTTTGGACATGCGAATGAACGTGCAGGGCCACAGGACCGCAGCTGACATTGTCAATTCTTATACGCAAGACGAGTTGGAAAAAATTCTCAGACTCTACGGCGAGGTGAAGGAGTCCGGAAGGCTTGCTTCCCTGATCGTGGCGGCACGCGAAAAGGCTCCTCTCCTTACGACCGAAGACCTGGACAATGCAATTGCGGCGGCCCTGCCGTCTTTCGCTCCCCATAAGTTCCTGGCAAAGGTCTACCAGGCCCTCAGGATCGAGGTCAACGGGGAGATGCGCTCCCTGGAAAAGTTCCTCGAAGGCGCAGGCGCCTCCCTCCGCAAAGGCGGCCGGCTGGCCGTCATCACCTATCACTCTCTCGAAGACAGGATGGTGAAGAACTTCATGAAGACCGGCAACATCGAAGGGCGTGAAGACAAAGACATCTACGGCAGGAGCGCTTCCCCGTTCAAGGCGGTGACCCGCAAGCCCATCGTCCCCGCGGACGACGAAATAGGAGACAACACCCGCGCTCGCAGCGCCAAACTCAGAATAGCCGAAAAGATATGAGCGAGCAGACCACATTGAGAAAATGGAAGCTGTCCGATCTGGGCACTTTCCTGAAGAACAGCTTCCTGGCCATCCTCAGGGGGCAGTTCCTCCTGCGTCTCCATGTGGACAAGTATTTCGTGCATATAGTATATGTATTCTTCCTCTTCGCTATGCTGATCCTCATCAGCCTCGGAACCGAAGGCACCCTCAACAGGGTGGAAGAAAACAGGAAAAAGATAGAACAACTGCAGATCACCTACCTGGACAAGACCTATGAAGTTGCGGAAAAGAGCCGCCGCAGCGCAATTTCGGACGGCCTCAAGGCAACCGGGTCGGAGGTCGGGGAACCCGTGCAGCCGGCAATAGTACTTAAGAAATGAGCGAAGGAAAGAAAAGAGACAGAATAGGCGTGTTCCTGACGCTCCTGTACGCCGTGCTGCTGGTGGCATCCCTGCTGGTAATAGGCAAGCTCGTCTATCTCCAGGTGGTCTTCCGCCCGAATCCCAAGATTGCCACGGCCCTCACCCCGAAGAGGCAGACCCGCAGGCTGGAGCCCGTCCGCGGCAGCATCGTGGACTGCAACGGCCGCCTGCTCGCCATGTCCTATCCGGTGTATGATATCCACATGGACTGCACGGTCCGGAAGGCGGAATTCTCGAAGATACGCGACAAGGACTCCGCGATGGTCAAGGAGCAGAACTGGCTTCTGAAAGCCAGAAGCCTCTCCGACGGGCTCGCGGAAGTCGTCCCCGGCAAAACCGGCGAACAGTACTATTCCATGATCAAGGACGGCCGGTCCAGGAACAAGAAATATCTGCTTATCGCCAAAAAGGTGGACCGCGCTACCCTGGACAGAATCAGGGAGCTGCCCCTTTTCAGGGAAGGCGCCAACAAGGGCGGCCTCATCGTGGAATCTCATTACATCCGCAAATATCCCTACGGGCAGCTCGCCCGCAGGACCATTGGTTTCGTGCGCGACAACAGCAGCATGGTGACCAACACCCACATCGGCCTCGAGGGTAAATACGACGCCCTCCTGCACGGCACGGACGGCACCGAGAGCCTGCGCCAGACCGACTTCGGCAGCGTGCGCGACTACGACAGCACCTATGCCCGCGCGGTGGACGGGCGCGACCTCCGCACCACCATCAACATTGATTTCCAGGACCTTGCAGACAGGGCCCTGCGCGAGCAGATAGACACTCTCGACGACATCGAAGGCGCATGCCTCGTGCTCATGGAGGTGAAAACCGGCGCCATCCGCGCCATGGTGAACCTCACCCGCGATCCCTCCAGGGGCAACCGCTTCGAAGAGATAACCAACCACGCGATAGGCCGCAAATGCGAACCCGGTTCGGTATTCAAGACCGTCACCCTGCTGAGCTGCCTCGACGACGGATACGTGAAGACCCTGGACGAGACCATCCCCACCAACCACGGCTGGGTGAAAGGCACCTCCCTCAAGCAGGACATCCACATCCCCGACTGGGAAAGGGAGCACGGCACCAGCGAAATCAGCATCTACGACGGCTTCAAGATCTCCAGCAACTACGTCCTGTCCACCCTGGCGGTGCAGAACTACCGCAACCGCACCCGCCATTTCATAGAAAAAATCTACTCCTTCGGCCTGGGCGAGAGCTTCGACTTCGACCTGGACGGCCTGCTCACCCCCACCATCCCCTCGGTCCCGAAGAACCGGGAACTCGACGCCACCACACTTGGCAGCGTGGGCTTCGGCTACGCCACCGAAGAGACTCCGCTTCACATCCTCACCTTCTACAACGGCATCGCCAACAAGGGCAAGATGATGAAGCCTTACCTGGTGGAAGACATTGAAAAGAACGGAACCGTCACCGACAGGCGCGGCCCCGGAATCCTCAATGCCAGCATCTGTTCGAGGGCGGCGGCAGACACCATAACCCGCGCGCTTATAGCCGTTACCGAAGAAGGCACGGCAAAGAGGCTCAGGAACGCCAAGTGCACCGTGGCCGGCAAGACCGGAACGTCCTTCGCCACGTTCGAGAACGGGCAGTATTCCGATGCCTCCGGCCGCCGCAAATACCAGGGCACCTTCGTGGGATTCTTCCCCGCCGAGGCCCCGCAATACAGCATCATCTGCTGCGTGTATTCCAAGCCGACGAGGCATCAGTACCAGGGAGGCGGCATCCCCGCCAGGGCCGTGCTCAAAGTGGTCAACAGCCTGTACGACACCCAGCCCTTCTGGGAGACCTCCCTCGCCAAGAGCGGCTCCGTGCCCGGCATGCGCGCAAGCTATGAGCTCACGCCCGACGACGGAGAGCCCACGGCCGCAGTCCCCTCCCTCAAGGGACTCGGGCTGAAGGACGCCCTCTACCTGGCGGAAAACAGCGGATTCGAATGCAGCTACACCGGCACCGGCCATGTAGTCAGGCAGACCCCCGCAGCCGGAACCACCGCAAAGAAAGGAACCCACATACAACTGGAACTGAAATGAAACTGAGCGACATCATAAAAGGCACAGGAGCCACCATCCTGCACGGCAGCCCCGACACTGAAATAGGAGCCATCTACAGCGATTCCCGCAAGGTGACCGAAGAGTCGCTCTTCCTCGCTGTCAGCGGCTGCAGCAGCGACGGCCACGACTATATCGACGCGGCCCTGGCGGCCGGAGCGGCAGCGGTGGTGGACGCATCCCGCAAAGCGCTCGCCCTGTGTGCGGACAACTTCTACGGCCATCCTTCAGGGAAGCTCCAGCTCGTGGGCATCACCGGCACGAACGGCAAGACCACTACCGTCACCCTCCTTTACAACATGTTCCGCAGCCTGGGCTACGAATGCGGCCTGCTCAGCACCATAGCGAACTACGTGGGTCCGGTGCGCAGCGAGACCGCCAACACCACCTCGGACCCCATCACCATCAATTCGCTCATGTCCGAAATGGTGGATGCCGGATGCCAGTACTGCTTCATGGAGGTGAGTTCCATCGGCCTCGAGCAGGACAGGGTGGCAGGCCTGGAATTCAAGGTCGCCATCTTCTCGAACCTCACCCACGACCACCTCGACTACCACAAGACCTTCGCGGAGTATCTCCGCTGCAAGAAACTCCTTTTCGACGGTCTGGGAAAAGACGCTTTCGCAGTAGTCAACGCCGACGACAAGAACGCTTCCGTAATGGTGCAGAACACCGCGGCGAAAGTGATAACCTATTCATGCAAAGGCGTTTCCGCCGACCACAGCTGCCGCGTCATGGAAGAGAGTTTCGAAGGCATGCAGCTGAGGATAGACGGCACCGACACATGGGTGCGCCTCGTAGGCAGGCACAACGCCTCCAACCTGCTCGCCCTGTACACCGCCGCCCTTGCGCTGGGCACGCCGAAGGATGAGATCCTGCTCGCCCTCAGCAAGCTGGAATCGGCGCGGGGCCGCCTCGAAGTGATACGCGGTCCGCGCGACCTCGCCGTGGTGATAGACTATGCGCATACCCCCGATGCGCTCGAAAACGTGCTCAAAACCCTCAGGGACGTCTCTCCGGAGCGTACACTCATATGCCTGTTCGGCTGCGGAGGCGACAGGGACCGCACGAAGCGTCCCGAGATGGCCGCGATTGCAGGCAAACTCGCCGACAAGGTGGTGGTGACTTCCGACAATCCCCGCACCGAAGACCCCGACGCCATTATCTCCGAGATAATGGAAGGCTTCTCCGACAGGCGCAACGTCGTCAAGATCACCAACCGCGAAGAGGCCATCAGGACCACCCTGCAGCTCGCCCCCGACTCCTCCACGATCCTTCTCGCCGGAAAGGGGCACGAGACCTACCAGATAATCGGAACCCGCAAGAACCATTTTGACGAGCGGGAAATAGTGAACGAAACCTTAAAACCTTGAACTGATGCTGTACCATCTTGCAAAATGGCTTGAAAGCCTGGGCGTCCCGGGCATGAGGCTCTTCGGATATCTCTCCTTCAGGGCCATGCTCGCCGCAGTCATCAGCATGCTGATCGCCTTCTTCAT
>JAFZLP010000044.1 GCA_017551405.1 Bacteroidales bacterium | reverse complement strand
GTGGGCGCGGTTGGCGAAATCGAAGGCCTTCCAGACCACCTCAAGTTCCTCTTCAGAATGACAGCGGCCACGGGCCATCTCCTCAAGCTCAAGCCATTTCTTCTTGATGAGGGCGTAATCTTTTATGGAGAACTTCGAGAAACTCATTTGTCGGATTCCCACTCTGGGATATGATAAGCGTCTATATTCTGGTAGCCGTAGGTAAGCTCGGCACCGTACATTATTATCTGCCAGCTGATATTCAGCCAGATGAGGAACAGGGGGATGGCCGCCAGCACTCCGTACACGGCGTTGAGGCCGCCCACGAAGGTCTGGGTCTCGAGGTAGAGGTACTGGAACACCACGAATACCGCGGCGTCGAAAATGGCGGCCTTCAGGGCGTATTTATAGCGGACCTTGGCCGCCGGGATGAACTTGAACATGGCGGACAGGGTGAACACCGTGACCACGTAGAAGACCAGCCAGCCCAGGAAATGCCCGACGGTGCGCCACTCGGTGGTGTCGAGGCCGATGAGCCTGGTGGCGTTGGTGGCATGGACCAGGCCGTAGCTGAAAATGATGATGATGAAGGGCAGCAGGAACATCAGGCCGATGTAGAAACCGAAGCGGGCCAGGATGTTGCGGGGTATCTTGCGTATGCCCCAGACATTGTTGAAGACCCTTTCGGTCTGGAACATGAGCCAGAGGATGGTCCACAACAGCACTACGGCTGAAACGACTCCCACCGTGCCGGACTGGGCGACGTTGATAATGTTGTTCGCCTTTTCCACCAGGAGGTCGGCGAAAGTGACGCTGGACGGAAGGATGCGGTAGAGGAAGTCGGTGACGGTCTGGGAAAGCCCCAGGCCGCCGGAAATCGCAAACAGGAAGGCCAGCATGGGGATTATCGCCAGGGTCACGAAGTAACTCAGCGCCACGCACTGGAAACCGATGTGGTTCGCCTGGAAGGTGTCCCAGGTGATGCGCACGAGCTTGATGAAACGCACGAAGCGCTTCCTGGCCTTCGAAAGCGGGCTGGTCTCGAGCGTCCACAGCTTGTCTGTGAACAGATCCCTGAACTTGAAATCCTGTGCCGGTCCTTTCATCGTCTAAAACAGTGTTGGTTCGTCGTCAAATGAAACAGGCTTGACCGTGTCCGCGGGCAGAAGGGCCATGAAGGCCTTCTCGTCGAGGACGGGGACGCCCAGTTCGGAACATTTCCTCAGCTTTTCGGGACCCGGGTTGTCCCCGGCCAGGAGGAAGCTGGTCTTGCCGCTGATGCTGCCGGAATTCTTGCCGCCGTGGCGGCTGATGAGGGCCTTCATGTCGTCGCGGGAGATGCTGAAAGTGCCCGAGATCACGACGGTCTTGCCGGCAAGGGCATCGGAAACGGGACCGCTCTCCTTTTCCACGGAGAACTGCAGACCGTGTGCGTGGAGACGCTGGATTTCAGCGAGGTGCCGGGGATCGCTGAAATAGGCCGTTACGCTGTCGGCAATCACTTCTCCCACGTCGGGGACTTCGAGCAGCTGCTCGCGGGTGGCGGCTGCGAGGGCGTCCATGCTCCCGAAATGCCGCGCTATCGCCCTGGCCGTGGTCTCGCCCACGAAGCGTATGCCCAGGGCGAAGAGTACCCGCTCGAAGGGAACTTCCCTGGATGCGTCGAGGCTTGCCCTGAAGCGCCTGGCGCTCTTTTCCTTCCAGCCGTCGAGGGTGAGGAGCTGGCTGAGGGAGAGGTCGTAAAGGTCGGCGGGAGTCCTGGCAAGGCCCAGGTCGTAGAACTGGTCCACGGTGGCTTCGCCCGCCAGCACGTTCATCGCCTTGCGGCTCATGAAATGAAGCAGCTCGCCCTTTATCTGCATGGGGCAGCCGTCAGAATTCGGGCAGAACCACTTGGCCTCGTCCTCCTCGCGCACGAGGGGGGTGCCGCAGTCGGGACAGACAGCGGGGAATTCGGGCCTGCGGGCGCCGGCCTTCCGCCTGGAAGGCTCCACGGCAGTGATCTTGGGAATGATCTCACCGCCTTTCTCCACATAGACCCAGTCGCCTTCGTGGATGTCGAGGGCTTCCATCTGGTCGGCGTTGACCAGAGTGGCGCGCTTTACCACGGTGCCGCTGAGCTGTACAGGCTCGAGATTGGCCACTGGGGTGACGGCGCCTGTACGGCCCACCTGGTAGTCGATGGAGAGGATGGGGGTGAGGGCCTGCTCGGCCTTGAACTTGTATGCCACGGCCCAGCGGGGCACCTTTGCCGTATAGCCCAGGGTGCGCTGCGCCGCCATTTCGTTTATCTTGATTACTATGCCGTCGGTGGCGAAGGGGAGGAACTTGCGGTTCACGTCCCAATGGTCGATGTACTCCCTGATGCCGCCGATGTCGTGCACGAGCCGCCTTTCGCCGGAAACGGGAAGGCCCCATGACGCGGCGGCCCTGAGCGCTTCGTCGTGGCTTTCGAAATCCAGGCCGCTCTGGGCCGGGATATGATACAGGGTGCACATCAGGCCGCGCCTGGCGACTTCCGCCCTGTCCAGGAGCTTGAGGGAGCCGGATGCGGCGTTGCGGGGATTCGCGAAGGGCGGCTCCTCGTTTAAGGCCCTTTCTTCGTTGAGGGCGTCGAAGGCGGCATAGGGCATGAGCACCTCGCCCCGGATTTCGAAATCGGCAGGATAGTCGCCGTGAAGCTGCTGCGGGATATTCGCGATGCAGCGGGCGTTTTCGGTGACGTCGTCGCCCTTGATGCCGTCGCCGCGGGTAAGCGCCCTGTAGAGGGTGCCGTTGCGGTAGGTGAGGCAGATGGCGGTGCCGTCGAATTTGAGCTCGCAGCAGTACGAGAAACCGCTTTCGAGGGTTTTCTCGGCCCGGGCCGCGAATTCTTCCACCTCCGAAATGGAGTAGGTGTTGGCAAGGGAAAGCATGGGGTAGCGGTGGGGCCGCTGGACAAAGCCCTTCTGCAGGTCGCTGCCCACCCGCTGGGTGGGGGAGTCGGCCGTCCTGAATTCGGGCCATTCGGCCTCGAGGCTCTCCAGCTCATGCATCAGCATGTCGAACTCATAGTCAGACATGGTGGGCGCATTGTCCACGTAGTAGCGGCGGCTGTTCTCGGTGAGAATGCCGCGGAGTTCCTGAATTCTGGCCTGTGCTGCCTGCTTTTCCATAAAACTTACAAATATAATATAAATTATCCGTGAATCCGCATCCCTGTTTTTTCAGCCGTAAAACTTGCACCCCATTTGTGTATTTCCAAATTTATTTGGTATATTTGTGAGATTAAACATTTGTACAACGATTATGAAAGACTCTATTCTCATATTGTGCGGCGGCGGTCCCGCCCCGGGTAT
>JAFZLP010000043.1 GCA_017551405.1 Bacteroidales bacterium | reverse complement strand
TCTTGCCAAGGGAAAGAAGGTCACCTACAACATCCCGGTTTCGGAGCGCTATCCTGCCGAAGGCCCCGCAACCCTTACCGACGGCAAGCAGGGCGGCTGGAGCTATCTGCCCGGAAGCGGCCGCTGGCAGGGCTTCCTGTCAGATATCGACGTAGTCATAGATCTTGAGGAAGTACGTGAGATTCACTACATTGGCGCCACTTTCATGCATTTCTATCCGCACGAAGTGTGCGCGCCGTGCAGGGTAGTGGTCTCCTTCTCAGACGACGGGGAGCATTTCACCGAAGCCGCGGCAATCGACTCTGACGTGCCGGAGAAGGATACGTCAACCCTCTTCTTCCTGTACGGCGCTCCGGTTTCGGGGAAGGCCCGTTATGTCCGTTTCCAGGCCTTCCAGGGCTCCCGACCCTGGCTTTTCACCGATGAAATAATAGTGAATTAAACAGCATATGTTCATGTTTATCCTCGCGGCGTTCCTTCCCGCGGCTATCCTCTTCTGGTATGTCTTCTCGAAAGACATCAATCCCGAGCCCACCAGACTTGTGATCAAGGGTTTCCTCTTCGGGGTCCTGGCGATATTCGTTTCAGTGCTCGTCTCGGGGCCCATGCTACGCCTCGGAGTGTTCACCGAAGAACCCGCCACCTTCCTGGATGCGCTGAAGACCGCGTTCCTCGGTGCCGCCGTTCCGGAAGAATCCGCCAAACTGCTCATGCTCTGGCTCCTGCTGAGGAAATGCTCCGATTTCGACGAGCGTTACGACGGCATAGTCTATGCCGCGGCGGTAGGCCTCGGCTTCGCCTCGTTCGAAAACCTGATGTACCTTGCCATGTCGGGAATGGGTTTCTTCCAGGTCGCCATTTCCAGGGCTTTCCTCGCGGTTCCCGGCCATTTCGCATTCGCCGTGGTGATGGGCTATTACTATTCCAGGAGACATTTCTCGTGGAATGAAGACGAAAAGCGCGGCGCAGGACTCAAGATGTGGCTGTATCCCGTGCTGCTTCACGGGGTGTACGACACCATCTGCTTCACCAGCGGGCTCAACGAATCGCTTTCGGTGTTCGTTACCTTTATACTCCTGGCCTTCTGCCTTGTGCTGTTCCGCTCGACTAGGAACAGGATTATCCGCGAGGCCGCATCCAACAACACGGACAAGGGTTTCTACGCAGACCATAAAGAGTTTTACGAAAGTCCCCGCCATCAGAACAACTATGGCAGGGACTACAATTACTACTATTTGAACGACGACGATTCCGTCGACGAGCAGTAGGCTATTTCTCGTAGAGCTTTTCCTTGGCCCTCGTGAGCTTTTCCTTCATGGCGTCCACACAGTCGGTGATGGCCTGCTCAAAGGAATGGGAATCGCGTTCGATTACGAGGTCCGCTCCCGGAATGTGAGTCTGGATCTTAGCTTGCTTGTTGTCGGGGGTCTTCCCAAGGGAAAGGGTGACTTCTGCAAGCTGTTCGCCGCCGGCGGGGAAGAACTTCTCCAGCCTGGCGACCTTCTTGTTCACATAGTCGACCAGCTTCTGGTCGGCGTCGAACTTAAGGGTTTTCAGATTTATCTCCATAGTTGACATCTGTATTAGAAGCCCTTGGGTGGGCTTTGTTGTATTCTTTGCGCAGCCTCTCCATGCTGTTGTGGGTGTAGACCTGGGTGGCTGCCAGTGAGCTGTGGCCCAGGAGTTCCTTGATGGAATTGAGGTCGGTGCCGCCGTCGAGCAATTCCGTTGCAAGGGTGTGGCGCAGGACGTGCGGGGATTTGCGGCCCGTTATGTCCGTTGTTCCGAGCTCCTGCTTTACCGCCCTGTCCACGAAAACGGGGTACAGTCTGCCGCCTTCGGGGGTGCGGAGCAGGGGGGAACTGCCTTCGCCCGGCCCCAGCATATGGGATGCTGCACTCAAATATAAGGAAATTTCTTCACATAGGGAAGGGGTGAGCGGAATTTCCCGCATTTTATCTCCTTTACCCCTGACGGACAGGGCCCTCCTGGAAAAATCAACTGATGCCATGTTCAGGGAGATTAACTCACTGCGCCTGAGGGCCGTACCGTAGAGCATCGACACTATCAGACGGCGCAGCCTTCTGCCGTACAGTTCCGCTGCAGTGGCGTCCGTCGCGGGGAGCGACAGCAGCAGGTCCAGCTGATCCTGCGACGCCGCTGGCTCAGTGGACTTCAGATAGTCCTTCAAGGATTCCTCGCGGTAAAAGACCGGCAGGCGCTTCTCGGTTTTGGGTTTCGGGACCAGTTTTACCGGATTGGAGGCGAGCAGTCCCTGTTTCATCGCCCAGCGGCAGTAGCCGCTGAGAACGGAAAGGTGCAGATCAGCCGTCCTGGCGCTGGTCTTCCTGTCGTCGAGCAGATGGACCTCGTAATTGCGGATACCGGTGGTGCTGAGATCGCCGGAATAATCCCGGAACTCTTCCAGCACCGAGCGGTAGATTTCCTGCGTGCGGGGGGAATACCTCCGTACGCCTGCAATATAGGAGATGTAGGAGTCTATCTGCATTCCTTAAGGCCGATTTCGGCGGCCTTTTCGCGCAGCAGGGCGTCGGCTTCCTCGAAATTGTTGCCTATCCTGCCGTCGAGTATGGCCTCCTTTACATATTCCTTGAGCTGCCCTATGGTATTGCAGGGTTCCAGGCCGTAGAGCTGCATGATGTAATCGCCTGTGATGGGATTCTTGAAGTTGCGTATGGCGTCCTTGGCCTCCACTTCCACCAGCTTCTGTTTCACCAGCTCGAAATTGGCATGGACGCGGCGCACCTTCTCGGGGTTCTTGCTGGTGATGTCGGCATTGCACAGGAGCATGAGGTCGTCGATGTCGTCGCCGGCG
>JAFZLP010000042.1 GCA_017551405.1 Bacteroidales bacterium | reverse complement strand
CCGGGGCTTCGGCGGGTGCCGGCCTCTTGACGGGAGCGGCGGGAGCCTGTGCGGCCGGGGCCGGTGCTGCCGCGGGAGCGGGAGCCGGAGCGGCGGCAGGTGCCGCCGTCACCCCTGCGGCTGAAGGCGCCTTCTCCAGGAAGGAAAGGCGCATCAGCGCATATTCTATGTGCAGGCGCTGGTTGGAGCTCATCCTGTATCCCGCCTCGCATTCGCCGGTGACGCCGAGGGCGTCGTAAAGGAACTTGACGGAACAGCGGGCCGCCTGCTCGCGGTAGCGCTTCTTGAGGGATTCGGGCTGGTCCAGAAGGGCCTCCAGGCCGCCGGTACGGGCCACCAGAAGGTCGCGCAGGTGGCTGCTGAGGGCGCCCACGAAGTGCAGGGCGTTGAAGCCCTTGCCGAGGATTTCGTCGAACAGCAGCAGTGCCCTGGCATAGTCTCCGGCGAGGAAGGCGTCCACCAGGTTGAAGTTGTATTCGAAATCGATTACGCCGAGGTTGCTGATGACATCGGCGTACTTGATGTCGGTGCCGCAGAATGCCACGCTCTGGTCGAAGAGGGTAAGGGCGTCGCGCATGGCGCCGTCGGCCTTCTGGGATATTACATGGAGGCTTTCGTCGTCGATCCTGATATTCTCTTTCTGCGCTATTTCCCGCAGGTTGCGCATCATGTCGGGGATGGAGATGCGGTTGAAGTCGTAGGTCTGGCAGCGGGAAAGGATGGTGGGGAGAATCTTGTGCTTCTCGGTGGTGCAGAGGATGAAGATCGCGTGTGCAGGCGGTTCCTCAAGGGTCTTGAGGAAGGCGTTGAAAGCCTGGGTGCTGAGCATGTGCACCTCGTCGATTATATAGACGCTGTACCTGCCGACCTGGGGCGGAATCTGCACCTGCTCGAGCAGGGTGCGGATGTCCTCGACGCTGTTGTTGGAGGCGGCGTCCAGCTCGTGGATGCAGTAGGACCGGCCTTCCTGGAAGGAAAGGCAGGATTCGCACTCGCCGCAGGGCTCGAGGTCGGGCCCTGGATTGGAACAGTTGATGGTTTTGGCGAAGATGCGCGCCGTACTGGTCTTGCCCACTCCGCGGGGACCGCAGAAAAGGTACGCATGGGCGAGCTGCCCCCTCTGGATGGAGTTCTTGAGCGTACGGGCTATGTTGTCCTGTCCGATGAGGGCCTCGAATGAGTCGGGGCGGTACTTGCGAGCTGATACTATATAATCTGACATAAGCTTACAAAATTAATCAATAATTCTTAACTTTGCTGGAGATGAAAGCCCATTTCCTGAAATATTTTGCACTGCTCGCATTCCTGCTTCTCCCCCTTTCTTCCATGGGCCAGGGAAAAGTGTATACGAAGAGCAACCGCCTGGCAGACTTCCCCACCAAAACCACCAAGGTGGTGCTCACCGGGCAGCCCATCCTGGACGCGCTCCTGAAGGCGGAATTCACCAGCCGGTGGCGCATCTCCCCGTATGAATTCTGCGACGCCGCGGAATTCGAAAAGCTCAGGAGCGGCACTCTCTACTATTTCGTGCATTTCGCCTCGGACGACGAATTCACCTACATGTATCTCTCGAAAGGCGGGCCCCTGGGCAAGAACACCGACCCGCTCAAGAAGGCCATGGACGTGGTGAACATCCCCATTTCGGCGGCCGGCACGCCCGGTTCCGACGAGCTGGTATACCTTCCCGCCTTCATCGACATGATTCAGGAGTATGTCCTCAAGGCCATGGTGTCCGACCGGGTGGCGTATTCCGGCATCAAGGCCATAATGCGCAGGAACAAAAGGGGCAAGACAGTGTGCGAGAGCGAGTCGAGGGGCCGCGAGCTCTTCCTCAGCGAGGCTCCGAACTGCATCGTGCCGGTTGTCATCAAGCCGTCGCCCGACGGGCCCGGCAGGCATCAGTACAACATGCTGGTTTCCACCGACAACCATATCCTGTACTCCTTTAAGAAAAGCCGGCTTTAAAGGGTATGGAAAGCCCTCTCGACAAATACACCCGCGCCCACACCTCGGCCCCTGAAGAGGCCCTGGAGTGGATCGAGGCACGCACCAACATCCGCACCAATTATCCCCAGATGCTCACCGGTCCCGTACAGGGCAGGCTGCTGCGCATGCTGGTGGAACTCACCGGGGCGGAAAGGGTGCTGGAAATCGGCACTTTCACCGGCTACTCCGCCGCCTGCATGGCGCTGGGGCTGCCTGAAGGCGGGCACATCGACACCGTCGAGATAAACGACGAGCTCGAAGACCTCATCCGCGAAGGCTGGGAGCGCGCCGGGGTAACCGGCAGGATCTCCCTCCATATCGCCGACGCCCGCGAGTGGCTGAAGGCCGCCTCCGCCGGGTACGACCTGGTGTACATCGATGCCGACAAGCGCGAATATCCCGATTTCTTCTCCCTTGTGCTGCCGCTGGTGAAGCCCGGAGGGCTGATTGTGGCCGACGACGTCCTCCAGGGGGGCAAGGTCTATGCCGACCCCATGCCGGGGGACGCGCAGACGAAGGGCCTGGCCGCCTTCAACGACATGGCGGCGTCCGACCCGCGGGTAGAGGTGGTG
>JAFZLP010000041.1 GCA_017551405.1 Bacteroidales bacterium | reverse complement strand
GAGGCCCTCACCCTTTCCGACACCATAGTGGTCATGAGCGAAGGCCGCATCCAGCAGATCGGCACCCCGCGCGACATCTACAACGAGCCCGTCAACAGCTTCGTGGCCAACTTCATCGGCCAGAGCAACATCCTCAACGGCACCATGCTGGAAGACAAGCGGGTGAACTTCATCGGGCACGACTTCGACTGCGTCGACAAGGGCTTCGGCGAGAACGTTCCCGTGGACGTCGTCATCCGCCCCGAAGACATATACATCAAGAAGAACACCGAAGGCGAGCAGTTCACCGGCACCGTCACGTCCTGCATTTTCAAGGGCGTGGTCTACGATATTCTCGTGCAGACGGCCGAGGGTTTCGAACTGCAGGTCCAGGACTACAACTGCTTTGACGTGGGCACCACGGTGGGCATGCACATCCACGCCGGGGACATCCAGGTCATGAAGAAGGAGCGCGTGCGCAACACCCTCGAAGGCGAGGTGGTCTCCCCCACTTCCGTGCGTTTCCTCGATGCCGAATGGGATATTCCCGAAACCGACATCCCGGCCGGCACTCCGGTCGAGGTGGACGTCGAATTCGGGGCCGTGGACCTTATGGACAACCGCGAAGACGGCAACACCGAGGGCCAGGTCTATTTCATCCTTTACAAGGGCGACCGCTACCACCTCACGGTCAAGACCGAATCAGGCGAACTCATCTACGTTGACACCCAGGACATCTGGGACAAGGACGACCTGGTGGGAGTCAAGATACTCCCCGAAGACATCAAACTCAGGCGGAAATGAGAATTAAGCGTTCAACCTGGGCTCTTCCCTACACCATCTTCCTGGTGCTCTTCGTGGCATTGCCGCTGGTGATGGTGCTCATCTATGCCTTCACGGGCCGCAACGGCGGAGTCACGCTCGACAATTTCGCGCGTTTCTTCCACTCCCCGGAAGACCTCCACACCTTCATCTATTCCATAGAGATTGCGCTCATCACCACCATTCTCTGCCTTCTGCTGGGATATCCGGCGGCGATGATCATGAGCAACAGCAAGCTCAACCGCTCGAGCGTGACGGTGATGCTGTTCATCCTCCCGATGTGGATCAACATGCTCATACGCACGCTCGCCACCGTAGCTCTCTTCGACTTTATGAAGGCCCCCCTGGGCGAAGCCACCCTCATCTTCGGCATGGTTTACAACTTCCTGCCGTTCATGATTTATCCCATCTACAACACGCTTAACAAGATGGATAAATCCTACGCTGAGGCAGCCCAGGATCTCGGCGCTCCCCCGGTGAAGGTGTTCACCAAAGTGACCGTTCCGCTCTCCATGCCCGGCGTTCTGAGCGGGATTCTCATGGTGTTCATGCCCACCATCTCCACCTTCGCGGTGGCCGAACTGCTCACCATGAACAAGATCAAGCTCTTCGGTACCACCATCCAGGAAAACATCAACAGCGGCATGTGGAACTACGGCGCAGCCCTGGCCCTCATCATGCTGGCAATAATAGGCCTCACCTCGCTCTTCTCCGACAACGAGCAGAGCAGCGAGGCGGAAACGGGAGGACTGATATGAGCACCGCAAAGAAGATACTCGCGAAAGGCTATCTGTGGCTGCTGCTCTTCTTCATGTACGCGCCCATAGTCATCATAGCCATCTTCTCGTTCACCGAAGCCAAGGTGCTCGGAAGCTGGACCGGATTCTCGCTCAAGCTCTACCGGAACCTCTTCTCGGGCAGCGTGGGAAGCTCGCTCCTGCACGCCGTCGAGAACACGCTCAGCATAGGCCTGATTTCCGCCTTCCTCTCCACCCTCCTGGGTTCGGTTGCGGCAGTGGGCATCCACAACCTCAAGGGGCGCGGCCGCCAGGCCATCACGTTCCTGAACAACATCCCCCTGCTCAACCCCGACATCATCACCGGTATCGCGCTGTTCCTGCTCTTCGTCGCAGTGGGAATCACCCAGGGATACGTCACGGTGGTGCTGGCGCACGTGTCGTTCTGCACCCCCTACGTGGTCCTTTCGGTGATGCCCAAGCTCCGGCAGATGACGCCGAACACCTATGAGGCGGCCCTCGACCTCGGGGCCACGCCCGGACAGGCCCTGCGCAAGGTGATCTTCCCGCAAATCCGTCCCGGCGTCATTTCCGGCTTCATCCTGGCGTTCACGCTTTCCATCGACGATTTTGCGGTCACGCTCTTCACCAAGGGCAACCAGGGCCTCGAAACCCTGTCCACCTACATCTACGCCGACGCCCGCAAAGGCGGCCTAACGCCCGAACTGCGCCCGCTCATGACGGTGGTGTTCCTGGTGGTGCTGGCACTGCTCCTGATTATCAACTACAGATCCCTTAAATCCAGAAAATAGAAATGAAGAAACTCCTTTGCATTGCCCTCGCAGGCATCCTTATGGCGGGTTCCGCATCCGCCATCGACCGCGAGCACACGCTCAAGGTCTACAACTGGTCCGACTACATCGACGAAGCGCTGATAGGCGAATTCGAGAAGTGGTATGAAGAACAGACCGGCGAACCTGTGAAGATCGTATACCAGTATTTCGACATCAACGAGACCATGCTCAGCAAGATTACCCTCGGTCACGAAGACTACGACGTAATCTGCCCTTCGGAATACGTTATCGAGAAGATGCTCCGTGAGGACTATCTCATTCCCATCGACAGGGATTTCGGCGACACGCCCAACTATATCGACAACATCTCCCCCTTCATCATCCACAAATTCAATCAGATAGACGGTTCCGGCAAGAATGCCAACGACTATTCCGTGGGTTACATGTGGGGTACGGTAGGCCTGCTGTACAACACGAAGCACGCCACAAAGGAAGAAGTTTCCACATGGTACACCCTGCAGGATCCCAAGTGGGCCGGCAAGCTCTTCATGAAGGATGCCTTCCGCGACGTCTACACCGCCCTCCGCGTCGCCCTCAACCGCGACAGGATCGATGCCGGCGAGCTCGACACCGAGAAGATCTGCTTTGACGCCTCCGACGAGGACATCGCCCAGGTGGAAGCTTTCCTGAACTCCTTCCGCGACAACATCTCCGGCTGGGAGGCCGACTTCGGCAAGGAGCGCATGACCCAGGAGAAGGCCTGGCTCAACCTTACCTGGAGCGGTGACGCCCAGTGGGCCATCGACGAGGCGGAACAGGTCGGAGTGGGCCTGGATTTCGTAGTCCCGAAGGAAGGCAGCATCGTTTTCCTCGACGGCTGGGTGATCCCCAAGTATGCAAAGAACATCAAGGCTGCGCGCTATTTCATCAACTTCCTCTGCAAGCCCGAGAATGCGCTCCGCAACATGGAGGAAATCGGATATGTAAGCTGCGTGGGCGGCCCCGAAATCCTCGAGGCGATGGTAGATGAAGAGAAGTTCGAGCCCATCGACGCCAGCTATTTCTTCGGCCCCGAAGCCACCGCAGTGGCCCTTAACCCCATAATGTATCCTTCGGCCGAGACCATCTCGCGCTGCGGCATGATGCACGACAACGGCGACCGCACCCAGGCCCTCCTGGACATGTGGACCCGCGTCAAGGGCGACAACGCCAGCACCTTCACCTACGTGCTGATCGGAGTCGTCATCGCAGCTTTGCTCGCCGGCTACCTCTTCTCCAAGATGCGCAAGAAGAAAGGGCACAGGAGGCATTAGGATGCCATGGGTTTTTGAAGATTAATAACTTGTAAACAGCTTTAAAAGATAATGTTAGACAAAGAACGCGGGCTCTATGTAGCCCATTCAGACGAAGGCCCCATTTCCATCTGCGGCAAGATGGCGAACCGCCACGGACTCATCGCAGGTGCCACCGGCACCGGTAAAACCGTATCCCTCCAGGTTCTGGCAGAGACATTCTCGCAGGCCGGAGTCCCCTGCTTCATGGCCGACATGAAGGGCGACCTCAGCGGCATAAGCCAGGCCGGCAGGCTGAGCGGCTTCATCGAAAAAAGACTGTCCGTATTCGAAATCGAGAATCCCGTGTTTGAAGGCTGTCCTTCAAGGGTTTACGACGTTTTCGGGGAGCAGGGCCATCCCATGCGCACCACCATCAGCAACATGGGTCCGCTGCTCATCAGCAGGCTCCTCGGGCTCAACGATGTGCAGAGCGGCGTGATGGACATCATCTTCCGCGTAGCCGATGACAAGAAGCTGCTCCTGCTCGACCTCAAGGACCTCCGCGCCATGACCCTGTACGTGGCCGAGCATGCGGCTGAATACCGCCTCAACTACGGCAACGTGAGCGAAGCCAGCATAGGCGCCATCCAGAGGGCCCTCCTCACCCTCGAAACCCAGGGTGCGGACAAGTTCTTCGGAGAGCCGTCCTTCGACATCTTCGACCTGCTCCAGACCAACAACGGCAAGGGCATCATGAGCATCCTCGCAGCCGACAAGCTGATGCAGAACCCGAAGCTCTACAGCACCTTCCTGCTCTGGCTCCTCAGCGACATCTACGCAAAGCTGCCCGAGGTCGGAGACCTCGAACTCCCCAAGCTCGTGTTCTTCTTCGACGAGGCGCACACCCTCTTCGAGGACACCACGAAGGCGCTTGTCGACAAAATCGAGCAGGTGGTCAGGCTCATCCGAAGCAAGGGCGTCGGCGTCTATTTCATCACCCAGAGCCCCACTGACATTCCCGAATCCATCCTCGGCCAGCTCGGAAACCGCATCCAGCACGCCCTCAGGGCATATACACCCAAAGACCAGAAGGCTGTGCGCAGCGCGGCAGAGACCTTCCGCGCCAACCCGTCCTTCAAGACGGAAGACGCCATCATGGAGCTCGAGACCGGCGAAGCCCTGGTTTCGCTCCTCGACGAAAAGGGCGCTCCCTCTATCGTCCAGAGGGCGAAGATCCTCTTCCCGCTCAGCCAGATAGGTGCGATTACCCCTGAGCAGCGCCAGGAGCTCATCAACCGCAGCATGATCTACGGCAAGTACGACAACATGGTCGACCGTGAAAGCGCCTTCGAGGTGCTTCTTGCCGATGCCAAGAAGGCGGAAGAGGAGCAGGCCAGACAGGAGGCTGAAATCGCAAAGCAGAAGGAAAAGAGCCTCAAGGAGGCCAAGAAGAACGGCAACTCCAAGGGCACCAAGAGCATCTTCGGCAAAATCGCCGCAGCCGCGCTCGGAGCGGCCATAACCTCCGCTTCGCGCAGCATCGGCACCTCCGTGGCCAACGCCGCCACCGGCAAGAAGAAGACCACCACCAAATCCACCGCCAAGACTGCAGCGAACAAGGCCATCAAGAGCGCCGCGACCACCGCTACCAGGCAGATAACCCGTTCCATCCTGGGCAGCCTCCTCAAATAATGAAGAGGATACTGACTCCACTCCTCCTGCTGGCGCTTCTGGCCTCGACCTTTTCCTGCTGGAGGAAGACACCGGGGCCGGGCACGGAGCCGGTGCAGAAAGACACGGTCTATCCCCTTGGATTCCTGACCGACACCTTCCGCGTCGTGAACGGCACGGTCAGGAACGGCGAGGCCTTCTCTTCGCTCATGCAGCGTCTCGGCATGTCCGGAAAGGACGCCTACACCATGTCGCTTCTGTGCGACACTGTCTTCGACGTCCGCAAGGTCAGGGCCGGCAACGGCGTCGACGCCTATTACAGCGGCGATTCCACCGCCAGGCGCCTGGAATACGTCGTTTACACGAACGACAGGACCCGCTCCACCGTATTCAAGTGCGCCGATTCCCTCGCGCTGTGGCAGGTTGTCAAGCCGGTCGACACGCTCAAGCACTACGTGGACGTCACCATCACCTCGTCGCTCTGGCAGGACCTTCAGAACCAGGGCGAGTCTCCCCTGCTGATTGCCACCTTCGAGAGCGTCTACGAATGGACCGTGAACTTCTTCGGACTGCACGAAGGAGACCGTTTCCAGGCCATCTGTCACGAACTTGTCTGCGAAGGCGAAGTGATTGATGTACAGGGGATTGATTTCGCTATCTACAGCCGGGGTGCAGATTCCCTGTTCGCTATCCGCTTCGACCAGGGAGACGGGGGCAACAAGTATTGGAACGAAAAGGGAGAGAGCATGCGGAAAGCCTTCCTGAAGGCTCCGCTCCAGTTCAGCCGCATCAGTTCCCGCTTCAGCTATCACCGCATGCATCCCGTATACCACACGGTCCGCGCGCACACCGGCGTCGACTATGCCGCACCTGCGGGTACGCCGGTCCGCGCTCTGGGCGACGGAACGGTAATCAAGGCCGGATGGGGCGGAGGCGGCGGAAACACCATCTACATCAAGCATCCGAACAAATACCAGACAGGATACCTGCATCTCCGCAATTTCGCCCCCGGCATCAAGGTTGGAAAAGTCGTGCACCAGGGCGAGGTTATAGGCTACGTGGGCTCCACCGGCACTTCCACCGGGCCGCATCTCGATTTCCGGGTATGGAAGAACGGCACGCCCATCGACCCGCTGGCCATGGAGTCCCCGTCCCAGGAGCCTCTCAAACAGGAGAACATGCCCGCCATGAGAGCCCTCTTCGAAGAGTACAGGGCCGAGCTTGCAGGCAGGAAGGAAGAAACTCCTTCGGAGCCTTCCTATTCGCTGTCTTTCTGATCCGCCCCGGTTACGGTCAGAACTTTTCCGGACACCTTGAACTTTACGTTACGGCCTGCGAATGTCAGGCCGTATTCCCTTTCCGGATCGTCCTGGTAAGAGGGCCGCGGATCGGCGGCGAGAATCTGCTTCAGCGCGGAAAGCCCACCGGCCGGAAATAAAGATGCAATCTCCTCAGAGACAGACACTTCCAACGGCTCCCACGGACTGTCGTCGACGAAGCCGCTGCGGACTCCGGGACGGCTGTCCGCATATTCCACGTAGGGTTTGATGTCATATACGGGGGTGCCGTCGGCGAGGTCGGCCCCCGAGACGCGGATCACTCCGTTTTCGGGATCGACGCCCTCGATTTTAACGCACGAAAGCCCCAGCCCGTTCGGCCGGAAAGGAGAACGGCTCGCAAACACCCCTACCCTCCTGTTTCCGCCCAGCCTGGGCGGCCTCACGGTAAGCGAATCCGGGTTTTCGCTGTTGAGCGAGAAACCCCAGATCAGCCAGGCATAGTCGAAGCCTTCCAGGCCGCGCAGCGCATCGGGATGCCTGTAACGGTCCTCAAGGCGGACTTCCCCGCGGAGGTCAGCGGCAACTCCGCTCTGGCGCGGAACACCGAACTTGCCCTCCAGCGGGGAATGATATACCGCTACGGGAGTTATTTCCTTACCCACAGGCGCTAGGCTTTCACGATGGGATTGCGCGCAGCCGTAGTCTCGTCGGGACGGCTGATCGGCGTGTCATGCGGCGCTCCGTGAAGGATTTCGGGATCCTTTGCGGCTTCTTCCGCAATCTTGTGCATCACGTCGATGAAAGCATCCAGGGTCTCCTTGCTCTCGGTTTCGGTGGGCTCTACCATGAGGGCCTGGTGGAAGAGGAGCGGGAAGTAGATGGTGGGCGCATGGAAGCCATAGTCGAGCAGCCTCTTGGCGATGTCGAGCGTGGTGGCTCCGGGCACGTCGTCATGGCCGCCGTCGTTGATGAGGCCGTCATACACGAACTCGTGCTTGCACACGGTGGGGATGGGAAGCTTGTATGCGTCCTTGAGGCTTTCCTTGATATAGTTGGCCGCAAGCACGGCATACGGGCCGGCATTCTTCACGTTTTCGCGGCCGAGCATGAGGATATAGGCGTACGCCCTCATCATCACGCCGAAATTGCCGTGGAAACCGGATACCTTGGGAATGCCCAGGTAAGGAAGCAGGCTTTCGGCTACGCCGACGGGACCGCTGCCGGGACCGCCGCCTCCGTGAGGAGTGCTGAAGGTCTTGTGGAGGTTCAGATGCAGGACGTCGAAGCCCATGTCGCCGGGACGCACGGCGCCCAGAAGCGCGTTCATGTTGGCGCCGTCGTAATACAGCAGGCCGCCGCACCCGTGCACCAGCTTTGCAATCTCCTTAATGTCCTTTTCGAAGAGGCCGAGGGTGTTGGGGTTGGTCATCATGATGCCGGCGACGTCGGGACCGAGCAGGGGCTTGAGGTCTTCGACGTCGATGAGGCCGTCGGGACGCGATTTCACCACCACTATCTCGAGGCCGCAGACAGCGGCGCTGGCGGGATTGGTGCCGTGGGCGCTGTCGGGGACGATCACCTTGGTGCGGGCGCTGTCGCCCCTTGCCATGTGGTACTCGCGGATCAGCATGAGTCCGGTGAGTTCGCCGTGCGCGCCTGCGCAGGGCAGGAAGGTGAAGTGCTTGAAGCCGGTGATGGCCGCCAGGGCGTGGTCGAGGTCGTCGATGACTTCCTGCGCGCCCTTGACCGTTTCGGCCGGCTGGAGGGGATGCAGGCCCGTGAACAGCGGATGGGCCGCCATCTCCTCGTTTATCTTGGGATTGTACTTCATGGTGCAGGAACCGAGCGGATAGAAGCCGGTGTCCACGCCGAAGTTCATCTGGCTGAGGTTGGTGTAATGGCGGACGACGTCCACTTCGCTCACTTCCGGCAGGTCGAGGACCGATTCTCTTTTGAGGTGCTGCGGGATCAGACACCCACAGACCGCCTCGCTTCGCTCGGCCCCACCGTTCGCACAGCTCACGGTCCCCCCTCTTACGGTGCCGAGGGTGGCACGTGTCTGCTGGGTGTCAGCTCCCGCTCCCTCAAAACAATTCGGCAGGGAGAAGCCGCTGCGGCCGGGATGGCTGAGCTCGAATATGAGTTTGTCGTAGTATTTCATATTACAGTTCCTCCACAATTTTTACCAGGCCGTCGATTTCGGCCTTGCCGTGTTTTTCGGTGACGCAGAAGGTGACGGTACCGTCCTCGAGCTGCAGGGCGGCGAAATAACCGCCGTCGAGCAGCGCCTTCTGGAGCTTTGCCACGTCGCAGAGCGGCTTGAGGCAGAACTCGTTGAGATAAGTCCTGGTGGCCATGAAGTCCTCGAACTTTCCGGTGGCCATGAGGCGGTCGTGAAGGTAGTGTGCGCCGGCGGAGCTGAGCTCGTTGACCTTGCGGAGGCCCTCAGGACCCATGAGGCTCAGGTAAACGGTGCACCAGAGGGCCATGAGGCTCTCGTTGGAGCAGATGTTGGACGTAGCCTTCTCGCGGCGGATATGCTGTTCGCGAGCCTGGAGGGTGAGCACGAAGCAGCGCTTTCCGTCCTTGTCTACGGTCTGGCCGACGATGCGGCCGGGGAGCTTGCGCATGTGGTCCTTAAGGCAGGCCATAAAGCCCACGTAGGGACCGCCGTAATTCAGCGGAAGGCCGAGGCTCTGGCCGTCTCCGACGGCGATGTCGGCACCCCATTCTGCCGGGGTCCTGAGCACCGCGAGGGTGGAGAGGTCGCAGTAGACCGCCATCAGGGCGCCTGCCTCGTGGATCTTGTCGGCGAAACCGGTGAGGTCCTGGATGCCGCCGTGCTTTCCTACGGAAGGAACGAGCACTCCTGCAACGTCGGGACCGAGCTCGGCGAGCACGTCGTCGACCGCAACCAGTTCGATTCCGGGATATTTCATATAGGTGCGCACGACCTGCTGCACGTGGGGCAGCAGCCTCGTGGACATCACCACCTTATTGCGCTTGCGGGTGGATGCGACGCACATGCGGAGGGCTTCCGCCGCGGCCGTCGGGCCGTCGTACATGCAGGCGTTCGACACGTCCATGCCGGTCAGGCGACATACCATGCTCTGCCACTCGAAGATGTAGCGGAGCGTACCCTGGGAGATTTCACTCTGGTAGGGAGTGTACGAAGTGAGGAACTCGGAACGCGAGGTGATGTAGGGAATGACGGAGGGGACGTAATGGTCGTACGCGCCCTGGCCGACGAACACCTTGAGCTGCACGTTCTTCCGGCCGAGGGCTTCGATATGGTCGCGCACTTCCTGCTCGCTCATGGCGGAAGGAAGGTCGTACTCGCCCTTGTACCTGAACTCATCCGGCACATCGGAATAGAGGTCGGCAACAGAACCGACCCCTATCCTTTCAAGCATTGCCCGGATATCTTCCTCAGTATGGGGAAAATATGCAAATGTGGACATTGTATGTTACTTTGCGATTTTTTCGTAATCGGCAGCGCTGAGAAGGGTGTCCAGCTCGGCGGTGTCGCTGATATTGACCTTAATGATCCAGTTAGCGTATGGATCCTCGTTGATGAGTTCGGGGGCATCCTCCAGGGCCTCGTTGACGGCGGCTACGGTGCCGGAAACGGGAGAATAGAGTTCGCTGGACGCCTTGACGCTCTCGAGTGCGCCGAAATCCGCATCTTTCTCCACTTCGTCGCCTTCGGCGGGAAGATCCACGTAAGTGATGTCGCCCATCTCGCTCTGTGCGAAATCGGTAACGCCTATGATGGCGATGTCGCCATCGACTTTAACCCATTCGTGTGACTCGCTGTAGAGGAGTCCTTCGATGATCTTGCTCATGTGATTAGATTATTTTTTGTAATTGGTTTGATAGAATCTTTTCTTTACCACCGTTCCGGGGAACACCTTGCGGTGAATCTGGATGTAGAGGGTGTTGCCGAGCGCGCCGACCTCGCGGTCTACGAGCGCGAAGCAGATGCTCTTGTCGAGCGAAATGGAGTGGTAGCCGGTGGTGACCACGCCCACCTCTGTGCCGTCTTCCAGCTGGACCGGATAGCCGGCACGCGGAATGGCCCTGTCGGACAGTTCGATGCCCACGAGCTTCTTGGCGGTGCCGTTGGCCTTCTGGTCGGCCAGGGCCTCCTTGCCTATGAACTCCTCCTTGTCGAGCTTGCAGAACATGCTGAAGCCGGCCACGACGGGAGATATCTCCGCGGTGAGCTCGTCTCCGTAAAGGGGAAGGCCCGCCTCGAAGCGGAGGGTGTCGCGGCAGCCGAGGCCGCAGGGAGCGACGCCGGCGGCGAGCAGCTCCTTCCAGAGCCTGACGGTGCCGTCGGTGGTGGTGTATACTTCAAAGCCGTCTTCGCCGGTGTAACCGGTGCGGCTGATGATGGCGCGCTTGCCGTAGAGTTCGGTGTCGATGAAATGGTAGAACTCCACGCCGGAGAGGTCGATGCCGGTAACCTTGAGGAGAATGCCCTCGGCCTCGCGGCCCTGGACAGCCAGCTGCCCCCATGCGGGAGATTCGTTCTCGATCCTGACGTCGAAGCCCTTGGAGTTGTCCAGCATCCACTTGTAGTCCTTGTCGATGTTGGAGGCGTTGACTACCAGCAGGAAGGCGTCTTTCCTGTACTCCTTGTAAACCAGCAGGTCGTCCACCGTTCCGGCGTCGGGATAAAGCATCATGCCGTAGACGCACTGGCCCTCCACGAGGGTGCGGACGTCGCCCGTGAAGATATGGTTGACGAACTTTTCAGCGTCGGGCCCGGAGATGAAGATCTCGCCCATGTGGCTCACGTCGAACATGCCGCAGTGATGCCTGACTGCGTTGTGTTCATCGGTTATGGAAGTGTACTGAATGGGCATCATGAAACCCGCGAACGGGCTCATCTTTGCACCAAGGGAGACGTGCTCCTGGTACAGACATGTGGTTTTTAATTGGTTATCCATAAGTTTAGTTATACACACAAAAGATCCCGGTCTTTTTTAAGGATCATCTTGGGATCCATCAGGGATACTTTCTGGAAAAGCTGTATCTGCCTGCCGAGCGAGAGATAGACTTTGTCTTCGTGCTTGCCCTTGCGCCACCATTTGTAGAAGCCCACGGGGTCGTTCTCGAACGGAATCTTGGCCATGATGCCGCAGCTGTAGCCGGGATAGTCGATTACGAGCTTGAGGCCGACGAAGCGCTTGTAATACTCGGGGTCTGCCCTGCGGAGCTTGCTTTCGAGCGGGCCGAGGACCTCGTAATCGTCGACCTGGAGGACCTTATCCTTCACGACCATCCTGTGGATGCGGACCGGATCGTAGCTGATCCACGCGCCCATCCTCAGCGTGAGGGGCCCCTCCGCAGTATCGAGCGTGAGCTCGTCCATGGAGTTGTAGACCTTGGAAGGGTCGAGAGGATATGTCTGCTCCTGCGGCATTTTACAATTATTACGTCTACAAATGTATATTTTATTTTTCAATTTAGCAAGTGAAAAAACGAATTACAGGCCCGTACGCGCAAGAAAATCACGTTTTTAGGCCAAGATGAAAGAAAAATGCTTATCTTGTAGTCATGAAGTCCCTCAAGTCATTATTTCTCTCCGCCATCCTCATGCTCGCCGTGGGCACGGCGGTTTCAGCCCAGGAACTCTCCTGCACCTATAAAGTCGCCGACCGCGACACATGCAGCCTTTATATGGACGTCTACGACCCTGCACCCGGCAGCGAAACGGCCATTGACGGCAAAGCCAAGCCCACCGTACTCTTCGTTTTCGGAGGCGGTTTCGTCATGGGCGAGCGTTCTCATCCCTACCACCTTCCGTGGTTCAAGCTCCTGAACGACAACGGCTACCGCGTAATCACCGTCGACTACCGGCTTGGCCTGAAAGGCAAGCATCTCGACCTCAGGGTGAGCAAGCTCAAAGAGTCTGCCCAGACGGTCAAGGACGCCGTCGACATCGCCGTGGAAGACGTCTTCGCCTCCGTTTCATACATCCTGGAAAATGCCGACGAGCTCTGCGTCGACCCCGCCAACATAGTGATAGCCGGTTCTTCAGCCGGCGCCATGACAGCCCTTCAGGCCGAATGGTACATCTGCAGCGGCCATTCCCTGGCCAAGGTACTGCCCTCAGGCTTCAACTTCGCCGGAGTCATGTCCTTCGCCGGGTCCATCATGTCGAACAGCGGCAAGCCCTCCTTCAAAAAGGCGCCCTGCCCCATCCTTCTCATCCACGGCACGGCCGACAAGATTGTCACCTACGACAAGCTGGCCCTCGGCAAATGGGGCATGTACGGCTCCTCCGCCCTTGCAGAAATCTTCAAGGACAAGCAGTTCGAATACTGCATCTACCGCTTCAAGGACCACAATCACGACATGGCCTCCAACTACGTTGCCACCTGGCCCGAAGAGCAGCGTTTCCTCGAAGAGAACATTACCAGGCACAGCAGGCGCCTGGTGGACGCCTTCATAGACGACCCTGCCATTCCCGTCTTCGCCGAATTCGGCAGCCTCGAGGACATCTACAAATAGCCGGATCCCCCCATGCTCAGGACCGTCCTCCGCGAAGTCCGTCAGTACAAGACGGCGCTGATCCTCACCCCGGTGTGGACCAGCGCGGAAGTGGTCATGGGTGTGCTCATCCCCTATGTGACAGCCAGTCTCATCGACAAGGGCCTCAATGCGGGCAATCTCCCAGCGGTTTACAAATACGGCGGCATGATGCTGGGGCTGGCCGTGCTCAGCCTTGTCTTCGGCATACTCGCAGGGCGCTTCGCGGCCTATTCCTCCACCGGCCTCGCGGCCAACCTCCGCCAGGCCATGTACACCAACATCCAGCGCTTCTCGTTCAGCGACATCGACAAATACAGCACCGCTGGCCTCGTCACCCGCATGACCACGGACGTGAGCAGCATCCAGAACGCCACCCAGATGCTGCTCCGCACCTCTTTCAGGGCGCCCCTGAACCTGGTCTTCTCGTTTGCGATGTGCCTCTTCATAAACCGCAGCCTCTCGCTCATCTTCCTGGCCGCGATGGTATTCCTCTCCATTGCGCTGTACCTGATGATCAGCCGCGCCGCAAAGCTGTTCAAGCAGATCCTGCTGCGCTACGACACCCTGAACGACGTGGTGATGGAAAACGTCGACGCCGTCAGGGTGGTGAAAGCCTTCGTGCGCGAAGACCACGAAATCTCCAAGTTCGACAAGGCTGCGCTGGAGCTGTACACCATGAGCATCAGGGCCGAAACCCTGATGAGCTTCAACCATCCCCTCATGAACCTGGTGGTTTACGGCTGCATCATGGCCGTGAGCTGGTTCGGGGCCCACTTCATCGTGGAAGGCAGCCTCACCACCGGGCAGCTCACTTCCCTCTTCTCCTACATCATGATGGTCATGAACTCCCTCATGATGCTCAGCATGATCTTCGTGCAGCTCACCCAGAGCGCCGCCAGCGTGTCCAGGGTGGCGGAAGTCATCGAGGAAGAGCCCGACATGGCCAATCCCGAAGCGCCCGTGACGGCGCTCAAGGGCGGCTCCATAGACTTCAAAAACGTTTATTTCTCCTATAAGAAGGGCGGCGACAACGCCCTCGAAGACATCAATCTGCATATCGATTCCGGCGAAACCATGGGCATCATTGGCGGCACCGGTTCGGGCAAGTCTTCACTCGCCTACCTCATCTGCCGGCTTTACGACGTGTCGGAAGGCAGCGTGGAGGTGAACGGCCGGGACGTGCGCGAATACGACATGGACGCCCTCCGCAGGCACGTCGCCATCGTGCTCCAGAAAAGCACCCTGTTCAGCGGCACCATCCTGGAAAACCTGCGCTGGGGCAATCCCGACGCCACATTGGAAGAATGCGTGGAGGCCTGCCGCACCGCCTGCGCCCACGAGTTCATCGAGGCCATGCCCCAAGGCTACGACACCGTCATGGAACAGGGCGGAGTCAACGTTTCCGGAGGCCAGAGGCAGAGGCTGTGCATAGCCAGGGCCCTTCTCAAGAAGCCCGGAATACTCATCCTGGACGATTCCACCTCGGCGGTGGACACCGCGACCGACGCCCGCATCAGGGAAAGCCTCAGGCGGCGCTCCCCCGGCACCACCACTGTCATCGT
>JAFZLP010000040.1 GCA_017551405.1 Bacteroidales bacterium | reverse complement strand
TGTTGATCTTGGAAAGGTCGGCGATGTGGGCGAAGCTGCGGCGGCCTATCTTGCTGGAATCGAACACTGCCACCACCTCCCTGGCCGATGCTATCATGGCCTGGTTGAGGCTGGCCTCTTCGATGTTGGGCGTGGAAAGGCCGTCCCTGGTGTTGGCGCTGTCCACTCCGAGGAAGAGCTTGTCGCAGTAGAAGTTCTTGAGGCCCATTTCGGCCAGCATGCCCACGGTGGAATGCGAGATGACACGGATGCTGCCCCCCAGCACTATCACGTTGAATCTCTCGTAGCGGCTGAGTATGAGCGCGATGTCGAGGGAGTTGGTGATGATGGTGAGGTTCTGGAAGGAGTCGAGGTTGCGCGCTATCTCCATCATGGTGGTTCCCGAGTCGAGTATGATGGTCTCGTTTTCCTTGATGAGGGCTGCGGCGTATTTCCCGAGGCGCGCCTTTTCATGCGCGTTCAGCTTCTTTTTGTGGGTGATTGAAAGGTCGTCCTCCTCTTCAGCCTGACGCATTGCGATGGCGCCTCCCTTGACCCTGACCAGGAGCTTTCTTTCTTCCAGGACGGCGAGGTCTTTCCGGATGGAGACTTCCGATACGTTGAATGCCTCTACGAGCGAGGTGATCATCACCCGGCCCTCTTCATGCAGCATGTTCAGGATGGAGCTTCTTCTTTCTTCGGTGCCTATTCTGCGTTTCATGATTTTGGGTTCTGCCGAAATCGCGGATTTCGTTTGTTAAACCAGATTTAAATTTCGTAAGTACAAAGTTAACTAAAGTAAGGTAAAAAGCAAATAATATTTTGAAAAGTAAGTTTTATCTTATATTTTTGTAGTATGAACAATGACACCCCAAAACTCAGAAAAATCCTGAACCGCATCCAGGAACTTACGGCCCAAGGGCACAAGCCCATGACGCTTCTGGCCGTCTGTCCGAATTCTCCCGCAGTAATCAAGGCCGCCTTCAGGGCGGCGAAGCGCAATAACGCTCCCATCCTCTTTGCCGCCACGCTCAATCAGGTCGACAACGACGGCGGCTACACCGGCATGACCCAGGTCGATTTCGTCCGCACCATGAAGAGGGAAGCCCGTCGCAACAATTACACCGGCGATTTCCTCGCCTGCATCGACCACGGCGGCCCCTGGCTCAAGGACATCCAAACCCTGGAAATGTGGCCCCTCGACAAGGCCATGGAGGGTGTAAAGCGCTCATACGAAGCAGCTTTGCTCGCAGGCTACGACCTCATTCACGTGGATCCCACCGTCGACCGCTTCCTGCCCAAGGGCAAGATCATCGACATCGACGTGGTGGCTGCCCGCACCATCGAGCTCATCACCCATATAGAGAATTTCCGCAAGGAGCGCGGCCTGCCCCGCATCGCCTACGAAGTGGGCACTGAAGAGGTCCACGGCGGCCTTGCCGACGAAAGCGTGTTCCTCCGCTTCCTCGAGCTGCTGAAGGCCGGCCTCGAAAAGAACGGCTGCGCCGACGCATGGCCCTGCTTCGTGGTGGGCAAGGTCGGAACTGACCTGCATACCACCTTCTTCGATCCCGAAGTGGCGCGCAAACTCACCGGCATCGTGGCAAAGTACGGCAGTTTCATCAAGGGGCATTACACCGACGACGTCGAGAACCCGCAGGACTATCCGCTCACCGGCATGGGCGCCGCCAACATCGGCCCGGAATTCACCGTGTGCGAATACAACGCCCTTGAAGAGCTCGAGGCCGTGGAGAACGACCTTTACGAAAAGGGCTGTGTGGCAATGCATTCCGGCATGACCGCCATCCTCGAGAGGCTCGTGGTCGAGTCCGGCCGCTGGAAGAAGTGGGTGCACGGCAACGAGTCGCCCGACGATTTCGATTCCATCACCCCCGAGCGCAAGCGCTGGCTCATCCAGACGGGCGCCCGCTACATCTGGCAGAAGCCCGAGGCTGTGGCCGCACGCCAGACCCTTTATGACAACCTGGCCATGAACGGCATCGATGCCGAGGGTATCGTGCTGTCCACCATCGAAAGGGCCATCGACAAATACTACGTCGCATTCAACCTGGTGAACCTCAACAATTTACTGTAATGAAAGAATTTGATATCCTTGCCCTGGGCGAACTCAACGTCGACCTTCTGCTGAACCGCATCGCGGGCTTCCCCGAAGTCGGCAAAGAAATCTTTGCGGAGGACATGGTCCTCGCCCTGGGCTCCTCCACCGGCATTTTCGCGGCGAACTCCTCGTCCCTTGGCGCTAAGGTTACGTTCGTCGGAATGATAGGCAAAGACCAGTTCGGGCAGCTGGTGCGCGATTCCCTCAAGGCCAGGGGTGTGGACGTCTCCAACCTCATCCAGACGGAGTCCGCCGCCACCGGCCTCACCGCCCTCCTCAATTACGACAACGACCGGGCGGCTGTCACCTACCCGGGCGCGATGAGCCTGATGGGCTGCAAGGATATCAATCCCGACGCGATCGCCAAGGCCAGCCACGTGCACATCTCGTCCGTGTTCCTGCAGCAGACGCTGCACGACCAGCTCTTCGAGATCGTATCTATGGTGAAGGCCCAGGGCGTGACCCTGTCGATGGATGTCCAGTTCGATCCCGCCGAAAAATGGGACTTCGACTACAAGAAGATACTTCCCCTCGTAGACATCTTCATGCCTAACGAGCAGGAGCTCACCTGCATCACCGGCAAACCCACGGTAGAAGAGGCTGTCGCCGAAATCAGGCCTTACCTCAGGAACATGGCTGTCGTGAAGATGGGCACCAAGGGCTCGCTCCTGGTCACCCCCGAGGGCGACAGGCGCGTTGCCGCCATCCTGAACCCCTCAGTGGTGGATGCGATCGGTGCGGGGGACAGCTTCGATGCGGGCTTCATCACCGCCTTCGTGCGCGGAAAGTCCCCGGCGGCCTGCCAGGACATGGGCAATCTGACGGGCGCCGTGAACACCACCGCAGCCGGCGGCACCGGGGCCTTCGCTTCGCTGGAAGCCTTCCGCGAAGCGGCCATGAAGCATTTCGGCTGCACTCCTGACCTGTAATTCA
>JAFZLP010000039.1 GCA_017551405.1 Bacteroidales bacterium | reverse complement strand
TTGGCGTCAACGGTATGACCGAGGCCGCCGAGTTCCTCGGGCTCACCATCAGCCCCAACGACGACTACAAGGAGTTCGTGAACATGCTTCTGGAAACCATCAACATCTGCAACCGCAGGGACAAGACCAAAGAGGCCATGTTCAACACCGAGTTCGTCCCGGCCGAAAACCTCGCCGGCAAGAACTACAACTGGGACAAGAAGGACGGTTACTACGTGTCTCCGCGCCACGTGCTGTACTCCAGCTACTTCTACAATCCCGAAGACACCGGCCTGAGCATGATCGACAAATTCAAGCTCCACGGCGAAGAATACGTCAAGTATCTCGACGGCGGAAGCGCCCTGCACATGAACATCCAGGAGCATCTCACCAAAGACCAGTACAGGCAGCTCCTCAACGTGGCGGCGCACTACGGCACCAACTACTTCACCTTCAACTGCCGTAACACCGTCTGCAACAGCTGCGGCTACATCTCCAAGGACACCCTCACCAAGTGCCCGAAATGCGGAAGCAACAACCTGGACTATCTCACCCGCGTCATCGGCTACCTCAAGCGCATCTCCTCCTTTGCGGAAATCCGCCAGCAGGAAGCCTACCAGCGCTTCTACATCGACGAGCCGAAGGACGCCAAGATGGAGGCTTAGGGGTGATCAAATTCCTTCCCGAAACAGTTTCCGTCGTACTCGAAGAAGTTCCCGACCGCGTGACCCTGGCAATTGACATAACCAATTGCCAGGGTCACTGTGAAGGATGCCATTCTCCATGGCTGAGGGGTGATTTCGGCGAAGAACTCACCCCTGCGAAGATGGATGCCATGATCGAGGACAACTTCGGCGTGAACTGTTTCCTGTTCCTGGGAGAAGGAGCCGATGTCGACGCCCTGCTCTCCCTGGTAAGGCATCTGAACGAAAAGTACCCGAAGATCGAGACGGCGCTCTATTCCGGCCTTATCGAAATCGACGAGCGCGTATGGGACTGCTTCGACTATGTGAAGACGGGCCCTTACCGCCGCTCCTACGGGCCGCTCAACTCCCCCACCACCAACCAGCGGATGTACAGGCTCACGCGGGGCGAAGGAAAAGCTTCCGCGGTGGACATCACGGAACGCTTCTGGCACAGGGGCATCGATCCCAACGTACACTGAAACAACTCATTATATGAAACGCACTATACTCCTCGCGGCGGTACTCCTCTGCAACATGGCAGCCGCCCAGACAGTCATCTCCACCAAGAACACTTCCCTGGTCGTCGACGCCTCCGAGGGGCAGGTTCCCCGGCTGGTCTATTACGGCACGAAACTCTCCGGGGCCGACCTTGCCTCGCTGTCCGGCGCCGGTTTCGGCATGTCAGCGGCCTACCCCGTCCACAACGACGCCTCCACCTCGCTCGAGGCGCTCAGCGTGCGCATGCCCGACGGCAATCTCTCCACGGACCAGCGTGTAAACGAGGTCGTCACGGACAGCTGGGAAGGCGGCAAGACAGTCCGCATAGCCTGCAAGGATCCGGTTTATCCGCTCGATGTCACGCTGGTTTTCAAGAGTTATGAAGACCAGGACGTCATCAGCACCTGGACCGAGATACGCAACAGCGGAAAGAAAAAGAGCATAGTCCTCACCCGCTTCGACTCGGGCTGCCTCCCCATCCGGCAGGGAGACGTTTGGGTTACGAGCTTCGGCGGCAGCTGGGCCGGCGAGATGACCGTCAACTGCCAGCCGCTCGGGCCGGGAGTGCGTTCCATCTATAACAAGGACGGGGTCCGCAACACCCAGACCTCGCATGCCGAGGTAATGATCTCCCTTGATGGCAAGCCGCAGGAGCTTACGGGCAGGGTAATAGGCGCAGCTCTCTGCTATTCAGGCAATTACGAGCTTCGCTTCGAAACCGGCGACACCCGTTACAGCAGCATCCACCGCTTTTTCGCCGGCATCGATCCCTCCAACTCCAACTACACCCTCGCCGCCGGCGAGACCTTCGTTACTCCCGAACTGGCTTACAGCTTCTCCACCGAAGGGCTCGGCGGGGTAAGCCGCAATTTCCACAAGTGGGGCCGCAAGTACAGACTCGCGCATGGAGGCCAGGTGAACGACATACTCCTCAACAGCTGGGAGGGCGTATATTTCGACATCAACGAAGCCGGAATGCACCAGATGATGCGCGACATCGCCGACATGGGCGGAGAGCTCTTCGTGATGGACGACGGCTGGTTCGGCGACAAATATCCGCGCGACAACGACCACACCTCGCTCGGCGACTGGGTGGTGGACAGGCGCAAGCTCCCCCGCGGAGTGGAAGACCTGGTGGCCGAGGCCGCGAAGGACGGCATCAAGTTCGGTATCTGGATTGAGCCCGAAATGACCAACAGGCTCAGCGAACTCTACGAGGCCCATCCCGACTGGGTGATAAACGCTCCTAAGCGCGATCTGGTGCAGGGCCGCGGTGAAACCCAGCTGGTCCTCGACCTCAGCAATCCGGCCGTCCAGGAATATGTCTTCAGCGTGTTCGACGGCATCATGACCGCGTGGCCGCAGATAGCCTACATCAAGTGGGACGCCAACATGGACATCCCCTCGCAGGGCTCGCAGTACCTGTCCAATCAGGAGCATCTGTACATCGAATACCACCGCGGCCTGGCTAAGGTGCTCGACCGTATCCGGGCAAAGTATCCCGACGTCGCGGTGCAGGCCTGCGCAAGCGGCGGCGGCAGGGTCAACTGGGGCTTCCTCCCCTGGTTCGACGAGTTCTGGACTTCCGACAACACCGACGCCCTCCAGAGGGTGTTCATCCAGTGGAACACCTCATACTTCTTCCCCGCAGAGGCGATGGCCGCCCATATCGGCGCGTCTCCCAATCATACCACAGGCAGGGAGATTCCGCTGAAATTCCGCATCGACGTGGCGATGAGCGCCCGCCTGGGGCTCGAGCTCCAGCCTTCGGCCATGAGCGCCGGGGAAAAGGCCCTCTGCAAAAGCGCCATTGCCGATTACAAGACCATCCGCGAGATTGTCCAGCTCGGCGACCTCTACCGTATTGTCTCGCCCTATGACGGCAAGGGGCTCTGCACCAAGCTCTACGCCACTCCGCTCAAGGACAAGGCGGTGTTCTTCTGGTACAGGACGGTCTATTTCCACGGCGAACCCGTAGCGGCGTCGCTCTTCGCGGGGCTCGATCCCGAAAAGAACTACCGCATCACCGAGCTCAACCGCGTCGGCAGTCCACTGCCGTTCGAGGGGAAGGTGTTCAGCGGGCGCTTTCTCATGGAACAGGGGCTTGACATCCCGTCCGGCAACACCTCTCCCGGCCCTCACCGCGACTACGCTTCGCACGTGCTCTATCTGACTGCAGAGTAATTTAAGGCGGCGGAGTCTTCCAGACGGGCGGCCGGAAATTATTTTTCGGCAGGCTTGCCGAAAAACCAATTTCCGCTCCGCTGTCCGCCGCCGAGCGCAGACGGCAGGCGGCAGTCGCCTCACGGAAGGCGTGTCCACCCTCGGACACGTCAGAGGGAGGGGCCCGACAGCTGCAAGTTATCGCGCAGCGATGACGCTGAAGACGTTGGGAGGGATGGAGTGAGCGAAGCGAACGGAAACTTCCGGAGGCGAGCTGCCGATGCCGGAAGCAAGCAAAAGGGTCGGCGGAAAGCCGGCCCTTTGCGTAATATAGCAGTCAGCGAGCGAGCGCTACTTCTCGGGAATGGCCTTGAGGAGCTCCTTCAGGAATTCCCAGGCGTTGCCGACGGTGTCGATCTTCACCCTCTCGTCGGGAGAGTGCGGATGCACGATGGTGGGGCCTATTGAAGCCATCTCCCACTTGGGATACTTGGCTCCGAGAAGGGCGCATTCGAGGCCGCCGTGGGTGGCGCCGACCTTCATCTTCTTGCCGGAAACCTTCTGCCAGACATCGCAGACCACCTTGTAGACGGGAGTGTCGGGCTTGGGAGTCCATCCGCTGTAACCGCCGGTGGTGGTGAATTTCGCACCTGCGAGCTCGAAGACGCAGCGCATTTCCTGGGCCAGTTCGGCCTTGGCGGTGTTAACCGCACTGCGCATGAGGGAGTAGACCTTGAGATGGCCCCTCTCGCAGCGGATCATGGCCAGGTTGGTGGAAGTTTCGGGGAGCCCCTTGAAGGCGCTGCTCATGCGGATCACGCCGGCGGGACATGCGAGTATGGCCTTGACGGCCCTGAGGACGACATCTTCCTGGATATACTTCGCGGGAACCTTGTCGAGCTTGTTCATATGGAATTCGGCGTTCGGATCGGTGTCGTGGAATTCAGCCCTGACCTCGGCGAATATCCTGGCGACCTTCTGCCTTGCGGCGACCACCTTGTCTGCAGGAAGGACGATGTCCGCTCCGCCCTCGAACGGAATGGCATTGCGGAGACTGCCGGCCTTGATGTACGCCAGTTTGGCGTCGTACTTCGTGATGAGGGGAAGCAGCACGCGGGCGATTATCTTGCAGGCGTTTGCCCTGTAGAGGCTGATGTCCATGCCGGAATGGCCGCCCTGTAGGCCCTTGACCTCGATGTGGAAGGCAGCGTGGCCTGCGGGAGTCGCGACTTTCTTGAACGGGAAGTCGGCGATGCCGTCGAGACCGCCGGCGCAGCCGATGCAGAGTTCGCCTTCTTCCTCGGAGTCGAGATTCAGGAGGATGTCACCCTTGAAAAGGCCGGGCCTGAGCTTGGAGGCACCGGTCATACCGGTTTCCTCGTCGTAGGTTATCAGCGCCTCAACGGGGCCGTGAGGGAGCTTCTTGTCTTCCATTACGGCCATAGCGAGGGCGACGCCGATGCCGTCATCGGCACCGAGAGTGGTTCCCTTTGCGCCCACCCAGTCGCCTATGATCTGGGTCTGTATGGGGTCTTTAACGAAATCGTGGTCGGTATCGGCAGTCTTCTGGGGCACCATGTCCATATGGGCCTGCAGGATGACTCCGCGCTTTTTCTCATAGCCCGGGGTGGCGGGCGCCTTCATGATAATGTTGCCGGTTTCGTCGGCCTTGACGTCCACGCCCTTTTCCTTGCCCCATGCGAGCAGGAATTCGCGTACTTTTTCTTCGTGCTTCGAGGGACGGGGCTGCTGCGTAAGCAGGTAGAAATTGTTCCAAACGTTCTTTGGAGAGAGGTCTTTGATTGTACTCATGTGGTTATTATTTTTTGAAGGTAGGATATTCTGCTTCCCTGCCGAGCTGGTATACGGGGACCCGCATGCTGAGCAGGGTGTTCTTCATGTCTTTGAGGGTGAGATTGCAGACCGCCGGGATACGGTAGCGGATGACGTCCTGCTTCCCGGTCAGCTTTTCGGGCGCCGCCTGGGAAACCTCGGGGGTGAGTTCCAGGTACACAGGGTTGCCGTCGATGTCTTCCGGCCCCACGAGCCCGGAGCTGTCGGAAAGCCTGAAGGCGACGTACAGCTGGTTCTTGCGCGATGGGGACGGGACCACCTCGAAGGTGGCGGTCTGGATGCTGTTCTCGCTGTAACCGAGGAACAGGGTAAGGTAGTCCGCCTCCATCTTGTCGAGCGCGTCGATTGTGGCCTTCATAGCCTCACCGCTGTAGGTGGCGTCGGTGTCGCCGACAAGTATCTTGTAGCGGTTTTCACGGATCTCAAAAATGCGGGAAGCCACTTCCGCGGCCTTCGTCTCATCGGATTTCTCGATGAGCGCGCTCTGCATCACCGAGCCGCGGCCCTGGGTGTACAGGGTGTTCTCTTCGGTGGTGAGGTTGGCCGGGAGGCCCCTGGTGGCGAACTCGGCTACGCTCTCCTTCGGATACTTCCAGCCCGAATCCACGCTGAACGCTCCTTCAGGACCTGCGACCAGGCCCTCGTTGGTAAGCTGCAGGAAGAGCTGGGACGAGTGGGAGTTGAGCGCAACCGTATAACGGGTGTCGGGATCGGCCTCGACGAGTGTGCGCACCCTGATCGAAGATATCGTGTAGGAGGTACCTTCGCCAAGACGGGCGTCGACACCCAGATATTTTCCCGCAAAACGGGCATACGGACCGGCATGGAAGGTTTCCTTGACGGCCTCCACGGTGAATTCCAGGGTCGTCTGCGGGAGGGCGTAGCTCACGGTACTCTGCGCCATGGCGGCCGGTATTCCGGCAAGTGCGAGGATAAGTGCGAGAAATGTCTTTTTCATTGCAATTAATCTTTTATTTCCACCTGCGATGGGTCCAGAGATAGTTCCAGGGCTGTTCCTTTATGTCTTTCTCCAGCAGGGAGCAATACTTTTCCATTATGCCTTCAGGCGTTTCCTTTGATGCGTCCCGGCAGATGGGCACGAATTCCACTTCGTAACGGCCCCGCCCCACGCTTTTCCAGCGAAGGTAGGAGACGCTCATGCCGAGTTTGCAGGCGAGCGAGGCGCCTCCGGTCATGACCTGCGTAGGCTGCCCCAGGAAACTGCCAATCTCGTGCCTGGACGCTATCTTGTAGGGGAACTGGTCGGTGGGAAAGATGTAGATGAACTTTTCCTCTTTGTGGGAGAGGGCGAAACGGAAGATGCTGCGCGCCTCCACGTAGCCGTCGAAGCCGGTATCGCCCAGCATGGCGCAGCGGTTGTCCGCCATGACACGGTCCCAGACACGGCTCTTGAGCTTCAGGTAGACCACCCCTATTTCGGGATATCCCGAGCGGAACGGGACATCGGCGTTATGGTTGTAGCAGAACCAGCCGCCCAGCAGTTCCCAGTTTCCGGCATGGCTGGAAAGCACCATCATGTTGGTGCTGTCGTCATATACTTCGTTGAACGTCTGCGGGTTGACCACGTCCACGATTCGGGACTCGTTCAGCTTGCGGCGCCCCCGTTCGCCATGCCTGCCTCCGAACCAGAAAGCTTCGGCGAAGATGTCCGCCAGATGGCGGTAGAAAAGCTTCGTGGTCTGCCGCAGTTCGGCGTATTTCATTTCGGGAAAACTCCGGGAAAGATTGGTGACGACAACATCTCTCCGGTAACGGAAAACATCGCGCAGCAGCCATGCAAGGAAGTTCGCGAAACCCAGGTGGAAAGACAGCGGAAGGGCGGCGAACGGTGCCGCCAGGGCCTCTGCCAGCGCCGCTCCGAAATTTTTCCTGTCCTGTGTCATACAATCACAAATATAACCTTTTTTACCGAAATCTTTGCTATATTTGTAGATGTAGAACAAGCTAATTAAACCTAATTACCAATAACATGTTCAAAGGTCAACCAAAAGGACTCTATGCCCTCGCTCTCGCCAATACCGGCGAGCGCTTCGGGTATTACACCATGCTTGCCATCTTCATGTTGTTCCTCCAGGCCAAGTTCGGGTTCGGAGGTGCCACCGCAAGCACGATTTACGCCATTTTCCTGGCAGCCGTTTATTTCATGCCCGTCCTGGGCGGCATCCTGGCCGACAAGATCGGCTACGGCAAATGCGTCGTCGTGGGCGTGGCGGTGATGTTCTCAGGCTATCTGTGCCTGTCCATCCCCACCGCAGCCAACGGCTTCGGAATCGCCCTCATGATAGGCGCCCTGCTGCTCATCAGTGTGGGCACGGGCCTGTTCAAGGGCAACCTGCAGGTCATGGTGGGCAACCTGTACGACGATCCCAAATACTCCGCCAAGCGCGACTCGGCGTTCAGCCTCTTCTACATGGCCATCAACATCGGCGCCATGTTTGCTCCCAGCGCCGCCACCGCCATCACCAACCGCTTCCTCGGCAAGGCAGGCCTCGTCTACAAAGCCGACATCCCCGCCCTGGCGCACCAGTTCCTGAACGGCACCATCACCCCCGAGAACACCGACCGTCTCGCCGGCCTGGCAGCCCAGATGCCCGGCTACGCCGCACCCGACCTGGGCACCTTCAGCCAGTACTACATCGACCATCTGTCGTCTTCGTACAACATGGGCTTCGCAATCGCATGCTTCTCGCTCATCGTTTCGATGGCCATCTATTTCGGCTTCCGCAAATGGTTCAAGCATGCCGACGTCAATGCCAAGCAGCAGAAGGCCACCGGCGACAAAAACTACGTCGAACTCACTCCCAAGCAGGAGAAAGACCGCATCACCGCCCTCATCATGGTGTTCGCGGTGGTCATCTTCTTCTGGATGGCCTTCCACCAGAACGGCCAGTCCCTTACCTGGTTCGCCCGCGACTACACCCAGGCGTTCGCTACCGGCTGGAGCCGCATAGGCTTCAACATCTGGGCTCTCGCCCTCATTGCGGTCAGCGTCTACACCCTGTTCGGCATCTTCCAGAGCGAAAAGACATCAGGCAAGATCCTCAACGGCGTGGTCACCGCTGCGCTGTGGTGCGGCGCTTTCGCCATCTACAAAGGCATGAGCGACCCGCTCGAGATCTTCCCCCAGCTCTTCCAGCAGTTCAACCCGTTCTTCGTGGTAGCCCTCACCCCCGTCTCCATGGCCATCTTCAGCGGCCTGGCCAACAAGAAAGATGAAAAGCACCCGAACGGCAAGGAGCCGTCAGCGCCCATGAAGATAGGTCTCGGCATGTTCGTAGCAGCCCTCGGATATCTCATCATGATCCTGGCCTCCAAGGGCCAGCCCTCGCCGGCGTCCATCCAGGGCACCGTAGCCCCCGACCCGGTGGTTCCCCAGTGGCTCATGGGCACCTATCTCACCCTCACTTTCGCAGAGCTCCTGCTCAGCCCCATGGGCATCTCCTTCGTATCCAAGGTTGCGCCTCCCAAGGTCAAGGGCCTCATGATGGGTCTTTGGTTCGCCGCCACCGCAGTGGGCAACTACCTCAGCTCCATCCCCGGTCTCCTCTGGGAAAGGGTTCCCCTCTGGGCTAACTGGGCTATCCTCATGGCTCTCTGCGTCATTGCGGGCACCATCATGTTCGCCATGCTCAAGAAGATCAACGCGGCCACCGCGGAATAATCCGGCATGGACGAGATTCTTGCAGACAAACTGCGCAGCTGGGCCGAGCGCTACAACAATCCCCGGTATTTCGCCGAGGATCCGATAGCCTTTCCCCGCCGTTTCGCACAGATGATGACCACCACCCAGCCCACCCTCGGTTTCGAGGGGGGCGAGTGGAGGCCGTCGCTCCAGGACGTCGAGATTGCCGCGGTATTCGCGGCCCATTTCGCCTGGGGGCGCAGGGCCATGATAGTGCGTGACTGCAGCCGTCTTTTCGACGAGATGCTCTGGCGCCCGTACGACTATGTCATGGCGGGCGACTACCGCAACGACAATACCAGCATCCACCGTACGGTCAAATGGTCCGAGGTCGCAGCGATCTGCAAACGGCTGAGAGATTTCTACGCCGGGAATGGTTCCGAGGGTGCACCCCCTAAAACCTGTGCCACCCTCGGCATCATAAGAGGGGGGACCCTTCAGGGTGGGGTCGAGCGAAGCGAGACGGTTTTAGGGGGTGCAACCCTCGGAACCAGGTCGCTCGAAGAGTTGTCTGCAGCGGAGATGCGCACCCGCATCTTCGGGCAGAAGGCGGACCCCAAGGCGGCGAACAAGAAAATCTGGATGATGCACCGCTGGATGGTCCGTCGCGACGGAAAGGTCGATCTCGGCCTCTGGAAGAACTCATCGCCGGCAGACCTCATCATCCCCCTGGACGTACATGTATACAGGCAGGCAAGTGAGCTGGGCCTCGTGACGCGCAAGTCGAAAGACTTCGACACGGCCCGCGAAATCACCGCCGCATTTGAAGAAATTTTCCCCGGAGATCCCGCAAAGGGCGATTTTGCACTCTTCGGGTATGGAGTAAACAATGCCTAGACTCTACATTCTCTCGGGCTGCAACGGCTCAGGCAAAACCACCGCCTCCTATTCACTCCTTCCCGAAATGCTGGAGTGCACGCAGTTCGTCAACTCCGACGAGTTCGCGAAGAGCCTTTCCCCGTTCAATCCCGCGAAAGCCTCGGTCATGGCAAGCCGTTTCATGCTCATGCGCATAAACTACCTGCTTGCCCGCAAGGAAGACTTCAGCATAGAGACCACCCTGGCCACCCGATCCCTGATGGGCATCATCAACGAGGCGAAGGGCCTCGGCTATACCGTGACCATCCTTTATTTCTGGCTGAAATCCCCCGACATGGCCGTACAGAGGGTGAAGGACAGGGTGGCTGCCGGAGGCCACAACATTCCCGAAGACGTCATACGCCGGCGCTACTCCATGGGTCTGAACTACTTCTTCGAGACCTACGTCCCGCTGTGCGACCACTGGATCCTGGCCGACAATTCCAGCAGTCCGTTCAAGGTGGTGGCAGAGGGCGACAGCAACGGCACATACATCAAAGACGAACAAAAGTACAAGACTATCCGGAAAATAGTTTATCCCGATGAACAATAGCAGCGAGAAGTATCTCCGCCTGTTCGGAGTCACGGAGGCGCAGATGCGGCAGCTCGTGGCGGAAGGGCTCAGGGGCGGCGGCGACTGGTGCGATCTCTATTTCGAGGACACCGTGGCCACCGACCTCGTGCTCCGCGACGGCGAGGTGAGCAGCGGCGGCAGCCAGGAAGATTACGGCTGCGGCATCAGGGTTCTCGACGGCGAGAAGACAGGCTATGCCTACGCCGAATCCACAGCCTGGAACGAGCTTCTCCGTGCGGCACGCGCCGCAGGAAGCATAGCTGCCGGAAGCGCATCGGGCAGCGCCGCAATCAAAGCCGCATCCATCCCAGGCACACCGCACTCCGCAGCGGACGGAAGCTATTATCCCATAAAGACCGACTGGCGCGAAACGGAGGCTTCGCAGTTTGTTCCGGTGCTCCGCAAACTGGACGCCGCAATCAGGCAGAAAGACTCCAGGGTGCAGAAGGTAGTGGCCGTGCTCAGCTGGCAGATGAGCGAAATCATGATGTTCAATTCGCTTGGCGAACTCACCGCCGACACCCGTCCCGTGGGCAGCATCATAGCGTCTGTCATCTTCCGCCAGGGAAACCAGATAGAGAACAGGACGGTTTCCCGCAGTTTCAGGAAAGGCGCCGAGATGATTACGGACGCCCTGGTGGAAGAGCTTGCCTGCAAGGCTGTCGAAGGCCTGGACGACAGGTTCGACGCTCGCAGGCCCAAAGGCGGCGAAATGCCCGTGGTAATGGCCGCCGGCGCCTCCGGAATCCTTCTCCATGAAGCCATGGGCCATGCCTTCGAGGCCGACTTCAACCGCAAGGGGCAGAGCGTCTTCGCAGACAAAATGGGCAAACGGGTAGCGATGGAAGGCATCAACATCCTGGATGACGCCACCATCCCCGGCAACCGCGGTTCACTCAATTACGACGATGAGGGAGTCCCGGGCCAGAAGACATATATGGTGCAGGACGGCGTGCTCCGTTCCTACCTGCACGACCGCATCAGCGCCAGATATTACGGCATCGCATCCACCGGAAACGGCCGCAGGGAGTCTTTCCGCTTCAACCCCATCCCGCGCATGCGCTGCACGTACATGGAAAGCGGACGCGACGGCACCCTTCAGGACCTCATCGGAAGCATCAGGAAGGGCATCTTCGTAGACCAGTTCGCCAACGGGCAGGTCAAGATAGGCGAAGGCGACTTCACCTTCTATGTGAAGAGCGGCTACACCATAGAAAACGGCCGCCTGGCCATGCCTGTCAAGGATATCAACATCATCGGGAACGGCCCCGAAGCCCTCGCGGACATCAAGGCCGTGGCGGGCGACCTCAAGATAGACGATGCCACGTGGACCTGCGGCAAAGACCAGAGCGCATATGTCAGCTGCGGAATTCCGAGCGTGCTTGTAAACAAACTCATCGTAGGAGGAGAATAGATGCTTTCACAGGAAGAAAAGACATTGGCCCGCGAGTGCCTGGAAATGGCGCTGGAATGCGGCGCGCAGAAGGCCAGGGTGAGTTTCAACAAGAGCAGCATGGACATGGTGGCCACCCTGAACGGAGAGGTTGACAAAGTCACCTCCTGCCTCGACAGTTCCCTGGAGATATGCCTCTTCGTAGACGGCCGCTTCGGCAGCTTCTCAACCAACCGGACCGAAAAGGAGTCACTGCGCGGATTCATCTCCCGGGCGGTCAGGACGGTACGCATGCTCGCTCCCGACCCGTGCCGCGACCTCCCAGCTCCCGAAAGGGTGGCGAAGAACGCCGTAACCGGACGGGAACTGGAGATTTACGATCCCGCCATTCTCGAAATGACTGCGGAAAGAAGAAGGCAGATGGCGCTTGACGCCGCAGTTGCCTCAAGCGAAGGCAAGGGCTGGAAAACGGTGTCGGAAGAAGGCGAATACTCCGATTCCTGCGAACTCAGCTACATAGTTGATTCCCAGGGGCTTGAGGCACTCCAGTGCGAGACCTGCTTCGACTACGGCGTGGAAACCACCATCGAGGATTCTTCAGGCGACAAGTACAGCGCCTACTGGTGGACATCCTCCCCCTTCCTATCGAAGTTCGACGCCTCGACCTGCGGAAAGACAGCCCTTGAGAGGGCCGTGGCAAAGATTCACCCGAAGCGCGTGCGCAGCGGGAAATACAATATGGTGGTGTTCGAGGACGTAGCCTCCAAAATGGTCTCCCCAATCCTCAACGCCCTTGGCGGATACAGCGTCCAGCAGAACAATTCCTTCCTCCTGGATTCCATAGGGAAACAGCTCTTTCCCAAGGGAATGAACCTTGTCGACCGGCCTCATATCAAGGGCAATACGGGCAGCCGCCTGTTCGACTCTGAAGGGGTGGCCACGAAAGAGCACGACATCATCAGGGAAGGAGTAGTGCAGGAATTCTTCCTGAACACCTTCACGGCGGCCAAGCTGGGCATGGAGCCTACGGTGGAAAGCGCAATCAGGCCGGCGCTGCTGCCTTTCAGCCCCGCCGGTCCGGTGCCTGCAGGCATGGGTGTGGATGAAATCCTGAAACTCTGCGGGAAAGGCATCTTTGTGACCGATTTCAACGGCGGCAACTCCAACAGCGCCACCGGAGACTTCTCCTACGGCATCGAGGGTTTCTGGTTCGAGGACGGAAAGATTCTCAAGCCGGTCAGCGAGATGCTGGTGACAGGCAACTTCATCACCCTCTGGAACAATCTGCTGGCAGCCGGCGACGACTCCAGGCAGTGCAAATCGAAACTCATCCCCACAATCGCGTTCAAGGATGTGGATTTCAGCGGATAACAAACAGTAAAACAGTAATATTCATGAAAGTACAGAACAACAAGGTCGTGTCCCTCGCATACAGGCTGGAGGTGGACGGCAGAATCGCCGATCAGGCGGGAAGGGACAATCCCCTCGAATACATACACGGCACCCACATGCTGCTTCCCAAGTTCGAGCAGGCGGTGGAAGGGAAGGAACCGGGCGACAGCGTCAGCTTCACCCTGAGTCCGGAAGAAGGCTACGGCGTCCACAATCCGCAGCGCGTGGTCGACCTCCCCAAGGAGGCCTTCATGATAGACGGCGTGATGCACGAGGAACTGATGGAGGTCGGCCGCATCCTCCCGATGATGGGACAGGACGGCAGCGTGATACAGGCCACTGTCAAGGCGGTCGGCGACAAGCACGTCAGCATGGATTTCAACCATCCCATGGCAGGCAAGACCCTGAACTTCACCGTAGAGGTGGTAGCCGTGCGCGACGCCACTGAAAGCGAGCTCACAAACGGGCTCCACGGCGAGTATCTTCCCCAGGAAGAGCACGAATGCCGCCACGGCAGGGGCCACTGCCACAAGCACGAGGGCGAAGGCGAAGGTGAATGCTGCCACAAGCACGAAGGTGACGGCGAGTGCTGCCATCATGGCGAGGGCGGCCACTGCCACGATCACGAAGACGACGGTTGCTGCTGCAAGGACTGAGGCCCTGACGGGGGCTAACCGTTCAGCATCTCAGCCAGTTCTTTCCCGAACCGGCCGGGAATGATGAC
>JAFZLP010000205.1 GCA_017551405.1 Bacteroidales bacterium | reverse complement strand
GTCTGCGGCCGCGAGGATGCGCTGCATGGCCCTGTTGTCGCGGCGGCGCACTGCCATGACCGACTTGAACCCAAGGCACTGGATAGTGATGAGCGGGGTCATGGCCACCATCGACACCACGCCGAAGGCGAAATCCATGACCGCGCTGACGCCCTGCATGGTGGAGCAGGCGCCGATTACCAGCGGCAGGATGAAGCTGGAGGTCAGCGGGCCGCTCGCAACTCCGCCGGAGTCGAAGGCAATGGCCGTATAGAGCTTGGGCACGAAGAATGACAGGCCCAGGGAAATCAGGTAGCCCGGAACGAGGTAGTACAGCAGCGAGAATCCGAAATGAACCCTCAGGACCGAAAGCCCGATGGACACTCCCACGCCCACGGAAAGGGCGATCATCATCTGCGTTTTGGAGACCTCTCCGTTGGTGATTTCCTCAACCTGGTTGTTGAGCACGTGGACGGCGGGCTCGGCCAGCACCACCACCATGCCCAGGATGAAGGCGAAGCCTATCAGCAGGGCCGGACTGTGGGCCGCCAGCTGTTCGCCTATCTTGAAGCCTATGGGCATGAAACCCATCGTCACCGCTGCCAGGAAGAGCACCAGCCCCACGAAGGCCTGGACGATTCCGATGATTATCTGGATTATCTTGGATTTCGGGAGCTTGAGGATAATTGCCTGCAGGATAAAGAAGAACAGGACTATCAGCGCGAGCGACTTGCCCACTTCCAGCATCTTATCCAGGAACAGGGTGGACATGCCCTCGTCGAGTACGGTTTCCATCGAAAAATCGGGAAGTGCGTAGGAGAGGCTGCCGCTCGAGGTCATCGACAGCAGAAGCACTGCAGCGATGGGGCCTACCGAGCAGAGGGCGATGAGGCCGAAGGAGTTCTCGCTGGCGTTGCGCCCGCCCACGCTGAGCGCGATGCCCACGCCGAGAGCCATGATGAACGGAACCGTAATGGGCCCGGTGGTGACTCCGCCGGAGTCGAACGACAGCGGGAGAAACGAGCCCCTGCCTGTTTCTATCAGCGCCGCCGCCATGCAGAACAGGATCATGTAGAAGAACATCAGCAGGCTGGTGAGGTCTACATGAAACAGGATTTTGACGACTGCCAGGAGCAGGAAAAGCCCTACGCCCACTCCGACCGTTACAATGAGCATTGTGCCGTTCATGACGGCGCTCACCTGGCCGGCCAGAACGGTGAGGTCGGGTTCGGCGATGGTGATGAGCAGGCCCATGAGGAAGCTGACGCCCAGCAGAATGCCGAGTTTCCTGGATTTGGTGAGACCCTCTCCGACGTACTGGCCCATGGGGGTCATGGCCAGGTCGGCCCCGAGGTTGAAGAGGCCGATGCCCACGATGAGCAGGATTGCGGCAAGAGCGAAAACTGTCAGCTCTTTCCTGCTGATGTCCACCCACGGGGTTATGGACAGTATGAAGACCAGCACGCTGACCGGAACAACCGAAATCAGCGACTCCCTGAGCTTTTCACTCAGGGATTTCCGCAAATCTTTCAAAACGGAGGAAAGGGCCTTTGCCATGCTGCAAAGATAGCAAATATATCAGTCGTTGGGAACGGTCCAGGTGTCATTTGTGCGGTCCGTGTAGAGGATTCCCTCCAGATGGTCCACTTCGTGCTGGAAGATTCTGGCCACGTATCCGCTCACCGTATCTACTTTTACTTCAAGGGTTTCGGGGTCGGTATGGCGCACCGCGGCGAATTCGGGGCGGGGGACGTTGCCCCGGATCCCTGGTATTGACAGGCAGCCCTCGCGGACCGTGAGGGTGTCGCCCCATGTGGATTCTATGTATGCGTTGGCGTACGGCAGATAGGGTTCTCCGGGCAGATCCATGCGGCAGACCACGACGAGCCTGCGGTTGAGGCCGACTTGCGGCGCGGCGATGCCCACCCCGTCCTGAGACGGGTCGGTGACGGTCGAAATCATTTTTTCCACCAGCGTGCGGAACTCTTCGCTCCTGAGGTCCCTGGCCGAAAAATCGGCGCTCTGCGCGCGCAGGACGGCGTATTCCGCCTCGTTTCCGATGGTGAGCACGTGCATCACGGGACCCTGTCCGTTTATGATTTCCTTCTCCTTGCGGCTGAGCCCGCAGCCCTGCACCGTGGCAACCGCCGCCGCCAACAACAGTATCATCTTGAGTTTCATGGCGCTAAGATAGTCAAAAAACTTACTATCTTTGCAGCGCGATACGGTAACTCGTATCAAGTGTCCCACAGGTACCACTATAAAAACTGTGTTATGAAAAACAAAGCGCAATTTTCCGTCATCTTCCTGTGCATGACCGTGCTCTTCACGGTATGCCTCATCACCAGTAACTTATTGGCTACTAAAGTCTTCGCCATAGGCGAAAGAATCAGTCTGCCCTGTTCGGTGCTGGTGTTCCCGATTTCCTACATTCTCAACGACTGCTTCACCGAAGTCTACGGCTACCGCAAAGCCAGGCTGGTGATCTGGCTGGCCTTCGCCATGAATTTCATGGTGGTGCTTTTCGGAGAGATCTCCGTGCTTCTGCCCGCAGCCTCTTTCTGGCAGGGGGGCGAACACTTCAATTTCATGTTCAACATGGCTCCACGCGTGGTGCTTGCCTCACTCCTGGCCTTCCTTGCCGGCAGCACGCTCAATGCGCTGGTACTCAGTAAGATGAAGGTCGCATCCAATGGCCGCGGATTCGGCTGCAGGGCCGTCGTTTCTTCACTTGCCGGCGAGGCGTGCGACTCCCTCATCTTCATGCCGATAGCGTTCTGGGGCACGCCGGCGAAAACGCTCGCCTGGATGATGCTGATGCAGGTGTCGTTCAAAGTGCTTTACGAAATTGTGATACTTCCGGCCACAAATGCCGTTGTCAAACGTTTGAAAACGGTTGAAGGCGAGGACGTATACGACACCGGAATCTCTTATAATCCTTTTAGAATCAAAGATATACAATAGATATGGAACGCAAGGACGAAGGCCTGAAGGCCCTTGGAACAAAAACCGTCTACAAATTTGACTACGCCCCTGAAGTCCTCGAGAGTTTCGAGAACCAGCATCAGGATAACGACTACTGGGTGCGCTTCAACTGCCCCGAATTCACTACGCTCTGCCCGATTACCGGCCAGCCCGACTTCGCCGAAATCCGCATCAGCTACATCCCGGGAGCGCGCATGGTGGAAAGCAAGAGCCTCAAGCTCTACCTCGGGTCGTTCCGCAACCACGGGGGCTTTCATGAAGACACCGTGAACACCATCATGAAGGACCTCATCGCCCTGATGGATCCGAAGTATATCGAAGT
>JAFZLP010000204.1 GCA_017551405.1 Bacteroidales bacterium | reverse complement strand
GTTGGCCTTCTTGTTTTTCTCGAGCCAGCCGTAGATTTCGTCATCGCGCCAGCGGATGGAATCGGCGGTGAAGTCCTCCGGGTACTGGTAATCGGAACGGCGCGGCTTCTGGGCGTTCATGTCGCGGCGGAGCATATCCCTGAAGTAGGGAGCCAGGCCCGCGTTATGGTCCTGCACCTGGTAATTCAGGGTGATGGGGATGGCCTGCAGCGAATCCAGCTGTTTCTTGGGCAGATATTTGTTCTGGACCATGCGCCCCAGCACGAAGTTGCGGCGGGTCAGGGCCTTTTCGGGGTTGATGGCGGGATTGTAGCGGGTGGGCTTGTTCACCATGCCGATGAGCGTGGCCGCCTCCTCAACCGTGACGTCGGACGGCAGTTTGGCGAAGAAGGTCTCGCTGGCCGCCCTGATACCGTATGCGCTGCTGCCGAAGAAGACCGAGTTGAGGTACATGTCCACAATCTCTTCCTTGGTGTAGTTGCGCTCGAGCTTGACGGCGGTGATCCACTCTCTGAGCTTGTTCCAAACCATTACCACCTGCTTCGCTCCCGGAATCCTGCTCTTCACTTCGCTTCGCGGATAGAGGCTCTTGGCCAGCTGCTGGGTGATGGTGGAGCCGCCGCCCTGCGACGAGTCGCGCATGAGCAAGGTCTTGAAGAACACACGCGCAAGGCCGCGCACGTCGATGCCGGAATGCTTGTAGAAACGGGCGTCTTCGGTGGACACGGTGGCCTGCACCAGGAACGGCGAGAGCTCGTCGTAGCTGACGAAGGTGCGGTTTTCGATATGGAAAGTTGTGAGGACGCTGCCCTCGTCGGAAATCACCTGGGTTGCCAGCTTGCTTTCGGGGTGCTCCAGCTCTTCGAAGGAGGGTATCTTGGCGAAGATGCCGACGATGAGGAGGAGGAACAGGATGAGCGCGAACGGAGCCGTGATGATGATCCAGAACCACTTGGTTATATTCTTGCGGGTCGTATCTTTCATATCCTAAGTGATGTATCCACAAAAGTAAGCATTTTTTCACTAATTTTTGAAAAATTGCAAGTTTGTGCTTTACTTTGCAGCCTGATTAGATTTTTTATCAAAGGTTAGGAGAAAGATATGAGTGAGAACTTAGTGATTGTGGAGTCCCCTGCAAAGGCCCGGACCATCCAGAAATTCCTTGGAGACGGATATGTGGTCAAACCCAGTTTCGGCCATATCCGCGACCTGCAGGAGAAGCAGCTCAGCATCGACGTCGAGCATGGTTTCAAACCGGAATATGTAATCCCCGAAGACAAGAAAAAGGTCATCGCGGACCTCAAGAAACTTTCCGACAAGGCGGAGACCGTCTGGCTCGCTTCCGATGAGGACCGCGAGGGAGAGGCCATTTCCTGGCACCTCGTGGACACGCTCGGCCTGCCGCCGGAAAAAACCCGCAGGATAGTCTTCCATGAAATCACGAAAGACGCCATCCTCAACGCCGTCAAGACCCCGCGCGAGCTCGACATGAACCTGGTCAACGCCCAGCAGGCCCGCCGCGTGCTCGACCGCCTGGTAGGCTTCGAGCTCTCACCCATACTCTGGAAAAAGATCAACCGCGGCCTTTCCGCCGGGCGCGTGCAGAGCGTCGCCCTGCGCCTGGTAGTCGACAGGGAAAGGGAGATAATGGCTTTCAATCCGGAAGGATACTACCGCGTAGAGGGCAGCTTCGACATCGCCGGCACTACAGCCAAAGGCGTGCTGGACAAGACCTTCAAGAGCCTCGGCGAAGCCAGGAGGTTCCTCGAGTCGAGCATCGGCTCCACCTATGCGGTGTCGGCGGTGGAAAAGAAAGAGGGCGTGCGCTACCCGGCGCCTCCCTTCACCACTTCCACGCTCCAGCAGGAAGCCTCCCGCAAACTGCATCTGCCGGTAAGCGTTACCATGAGGGTTGCCCAGAGCCTCTACGAGCGCGGTCTCATCACCTACATGAGAACCGACTCCACGAACCTCTCCGCCCTCGCCCTCGGCACCACCAAGAAATTCATCACGGAACAGTTCGGCCCCGAATATTCCCATTCCAGGCAGTACAAGACCCACACCAAGGGCGCACAGGAAGCCCATGAGGCCATCCGCCCGACCTTCATCGAGAACACCGAAATCGAAGGCACCGCCCAGGAGAAAAAGCTTTACAACCTCATCTGGAAGCGCACCGTAGCCTCCCAGATGGCCGAGGCCAAAGTGCTCAACACCAGCATCACCGTCACCGGCAGCAACTTCCCCGAAACCTACGCGATCGAGGCCTCGCAGGTGCTCTTCGACGGTTTTCTCAAGCTCTACATTGAGGGTTCCGACGACGACTCCCAGGCCGACGACGACACCGTAATCCTTCCCGAGGTCGCCCCCGGCGAAGCGGTAACCGCCAGTGTAGTCAAAGCTGAGTGCAAATTCACCAGGCCCCCGATGCGCTATTCCGAGGCTACCCTGGTAAAGAAGCTGGAAGAGCTCGGAATCGGCCGCCCGAGCACATACGCGCCCACCATCACCACCCTCACCACCGGCCGCGGCTACATCACTCGCGGAGGCAAGGACGGGCAGAAGGTTCAGGTGACCAACCTCACCCTCAAGGGAGACATAGTCACCGAATCTACCAAGAACGAGACCATAGGCGAAGAGCGCGGCAAGCTGCTCCCGCAGGAAGTGGGCATAATAGTCACTGACTATCTGGTGGAGCATTTCCCCGACATCCTGGACTACGGCTTCACCGCCAACGTGGAAAAGGACTTCGACAAGATAGCCGAAGGCAAACTTGCCTGGGAGGGCGTGATCTCCGACTTCTACGGCCCGTTCCACAAACTGGTCGACACCGACCTCCACGACGGCCGCTTCAGCCATGTCGAGAGGGCTCTCGGAACCGATCCGGCCACCGGCGATCCGGTAGTGGCGCGCTACGGCCAGTACGGCGCCTACGTGCAGAAGGGCGAAGGCGACAACAAGCAGTACGCCAGCCTCGCGAACGGGCAGCTGATCGAAACCATCACCCTCCCGGAGGCACTCAAGCTCTTCGAGCTGCCCCGCACCGTCGGGCAGTATGACGGCATGGACGTCACAGCCACCAAGGGCCGCTTCGGCCCGTACCTGAAGTGGAACGGACGCAACTTCTCCCTCCCGAAGGGAAAGGATCCCATCAAGATCACCCTCGCCGAGTGCGAGGAAATCATCTCCGCCCAGAAGGACACCACAGTCACCGGCAGCATCCTGGCCGATTTCCAGGCCTCCGGCATCCAGGTGCTGAGCGGCCGTTACGGCCCCTACATCAAACAGGGAAGCAACAACTACCGCATCCCCAGGGGCGCCGACGCCGCCTCCCTCACCGAAGAGGACTGCAAGAAGATCATCGCCGAAGGCAAGCCTACGTCATCCGGCGTCAAGTATAAGCGGACTTTCAAGAAGAAATAACGATGAAATACGAGATAGACGACATCGACAGGAAGAT
>JAFZLP010000203.1 GCA_017551405.1 Bacteroidales bacterium | reverse complement strand
TGTGGTCAAGGTCGATCCGAAGGTGCTCGTTTCGTGCACCGTGGTCATCTCTTCATAGACGAGAATGAGGCCGTCGGCCCCATCCGAAACCTCCCGGGTCGGGGCACCGAACTGCCGGACGATATCCGCGTGGGTGCGTCCAGTCCACTCTGCCTCCATGCTCGGCTGGTTGGATATATACCTGGTCGTCGTACAAGAAATGGCGGAAAGAATGACCGCCATGATAAGAATAAAGAATCGCTTCATAATCTTTTCCTCCTTAATCCTTCATTTGGCAGTCACCTCCTTCAAACTCCATACCATTCACCAGTCCGAAAAATCCTAAACTCGTTCTTTTGGATTTGTGGAGGAATGTCGCTAAATTCACAAAACGATTAATGGATAAGCCATGAAGAAACTGGAAAAGATCACGACCAAATGGTGGTTCTTTGTGCTGCTGTTTGTGGGCCAATGCGTCCTGATGCCCATTGTGAGCCGGAATTTTGACCCGCGGAATGTGCCGGGGATCATCAGAACGACGTTAGCAAATGCGCCGCAGGTTCATCTGGGGAATCTGAACATCATTTTCCAGTCGTTGTCGCTGGTGATGTTTGTCCTGCTATTTGTGTTTAAGAACAAGTTCAGGACGGTGTTCAATGCTTACGTTGCAGTATCTTATCTGGCATTCGCATTTATCCAGAACATGGCAGTCACCGAGCAGTACGGATTCAGCGTCATCACCGTGAATGTCGTGATGTTCCTATTCGTGGCATATACATGGTTCCGGGAGACACTGAAGCCGGAAAACAGTTACGATTTCTGCAATCTCCGCTGGAAGTATGCCTGGATGATCGTCATGGCGCTGTTCGCCTACTGGTGCCCGTTCAACAATGCCGGCCAGCTGGACTTCAATCCCCTGCCCTTTCTCACCCGCAACACAGCCACGGCCTTCTGCCTGACGACACCCGCCTTCCTGACCATTCTCACCTTAAATCTCCCCAAGGTCAATATTGTCACCTACCGGATAACCGCCATCATCGGTTTCCTCATCGGCATATACAATCTGTCCAACTTCCTCAACCCCAGCACCGTCTGGGTCGGCTTCCTCCACCTCCCGCTCGTCACCATCTCGCTGTACTGTGCGATCCTGAGTTACAAGGGCTCATTCCGCCAAGGCGGCGAATAGCTTGTCAAGGGCCTCGTCGGGGCTAGCGTTCTGCTCCAGCAGGGTGACGAATTTGCTGCCAATGATGGCACCAGCCGCGTTGCTTTGCGCGGCCTCCAAGGTTTGTTTGTTGCTGATGCCGAAGCCGATCATGCGGGGGTGCTTCAGGTTCATGGCGTCGATGCGGCGGAAGTATTCCTGCTTGCGTTCGTCGAAACTCTTCTGGGTGCCGGTAATGGAGGCGGAACTCACCATGTAAATGAAGCCGTCTGTGTTTTCGTCGATGAAGCGGACACGCTCCTCGTCGGTTTCGGGAGTGATGAGCATAATGACATGGATACCGAACTGCCGAGCAATCGGACGGACCTCCTCCATATAGTCCTTGAAGGGCAGGTCGGGGATGATGACGCCGCTCACGCCGCTGTCCGCGCAGCTGCGGAAGAAGGCTTCGACGCCGTACTGCATCACCACGTTCAGGTAGCCCATAAGTACCAGGGGGATCGACACTTCGTCCTTGATTTCCTTGAGCTGGGCGAAGAGTTTGGAGATGGTCATTCCGTTACGGATGGCGTTGGTGGCGGCGGTCTGGATCACGGGGCCGTCGGCCAGCGGGTCGGAGAACGGGAAGCCGACCTCCACCATGGCGATGCCGCGGCGTTCCATCGCGCGGATCACATCGGCGGTGCCTTCAAAGGTGGGATCGCCCGCACAGAAATAGAGGGAGAGCAGTTTCCGGTCTCCGCGGTCGGCAAATAATCTGTCTATCTTGTTCATTGTTTGATGGTTTCAATAAAAGTTCTCAATGCTTCCACGTCCTTCAGTCCGGGTGCTTTTTCAAAGCGGCTGTTCAGGTCGATGCCGATGCAGCCGGGGACGTCGAACGCCCTGACGCGCTGCGCATCCTCCGGCCCAATTCCCCCGCTGAGCAGGAACGGAAGTCGGCCGGTGTAAAAACGCAGCACATTCCAATCGAACTGCTGGCCATTGCCGCCCGGCAACCGGCCTTTGGTATCGAACAGAAATGCATCGCACACGTCCTCGTAGGCGGCAGTCTGCGCTAAGTCCTCGGGTCCATTGACAGCCATGGCCTTGACAACCCGGACGGCGGCTTTTTCTTTCAATGCCGCAACCATCTCCGGTGTCTCGTGGCCGTGTAACTGCACGATATCCAGCCGGAAGTCCTGCACGGCGGCAAGGATGTCTTGCACGGAAGCATCGACAAAGACACCTACGCGCTGGCAGGTTTCGGGCAGATAAGACGGCTTGGCGCCGACGTACCGGCTCGAGTTCGGCCAGAAGATGAAGCCCATAAGGTCGATGCCGAGGGCCTCCACCGCGCGGATGTTGTCAGCGTCGCGCATCCCGCACACCTTGATAATCATAGCTTTGCGATGAATTGACCCAGGGCCGCCCCCGGATCCGATTCTTTCATGAAGCGCTCCCCGATTAGGAATCCCCGGAAGCCGCACTGTCGCAACGCGACAAGCGTCTCGGGGCTCCCGATACCGCTCTCGCTGACTTTCACCGCATCAGCCGGCAGCTTCTCGGCCAGGCGGAAACTGTTCTCCACGCTGGTCACGAAGGTGCCGAGGTTGCGGTTGTTGATGCCGCACATATCCGGCTCCAGTTCAGCGTATTCGAGTTCCGGCTCGGAGTGCATTTCCAGCAGGACTTCCAGACCCAGGGAATGGGCAATCTCAATCAATCGCCGGCATTCATCCTTGCTCAATTCAGCGGCGATGAGCAGGACGGCGGAAGCGCCGCAGAGGCGCGCCACATAGAGCTGATACTCGTCCACCACGAATTCCTTGAAGAGGATGGGCAGCATGACTCCGCTCTCCCGGGCCTTGACGATAAACTCAGGGCTGCCTCCGAAGTACTTCGTGTCGGCGAGGATACTGAGCGCCGCCGCGCCGTTCCGCTGGTAGCCCAGCGGGATGACGGCGGCGTCGCCCGCCTCCTTGATCCACCCCTTCGAAGGTGACTTGCGCTTGAACTCCGCGATGATGCCGCTGGGAGAGGCCACGAGGGCCGATGCCATCGACGGTTGCCGAGAACCCAGCACAGCCTCCACCCTGCCCTGCAGGATGCTCAGAGGCATATCCCGTTTCAGCGCGGCGACTTCGAGCCGTTTGTGGGCGGTTATTTCGTCGAGGATGTCCATCTTAGCTGTTCAGTTCCACGAACTTCTTGAAATTAGCCAGGGCTTTGCCGCTTTCCAGGCTCTCCCGGGCGATGTCCAGCGCCTGCAGAAGGTCCAGTTTCTGGTCCATGCACTGAATCGCCACGGCCGCATTGGCCAGGACGGTGTTCTTCTGGCCCTCGGTGGCCCGGTTCTCCAGGACACTGTCGAAGATGGCTGCAGCCTCCTCTCCCGTGCGGCCGCCGAAGAGGTCGTACTCCTTCGTCTGCGGCAGTCCAAGGTCGGACGGATCGAACACTTTCTCGTACTTGTTCGTGTTGATCTTGAAGGTTCCGGTCAATGAAATCTCGTCATAACCGTCGGTGCTGTTGACGATGGCGTAATCGACACCCATCTTCTGGAACACGTTGTTATACAGGCGCATCTGCTCCAGGGTGGCGGTGCCCATCACGTTGCACTTGGGCTGGGACGGATTTACCAGCGGGCCGAGCAGGTTGAAGAAAGTCATGAAAGGCAGGATCTTCCGGACTGGGCCGACGAACTTCATCGCCTTGGCATACACCTGGGCGTGGAGATAGACCATGTGCGTCTGCTCCATCGACCGGTTCAGACGGTCCAGGTCGAAGGTGAACTGGACGCCGTGGCGCGCCATCACGTCGCTTGCGCCGGAAGTGCTGGTGCTTGCGTAGTTACCGTGCTTGGCCACATTGTAGCCCGCTCCCGCCACGACTGCGCAGGCGCAGGTAGAGATGTTGAAGGTGTTCTTCATATCGCCGCCGGTGCCGACGATATCGACATACTTGTCGGCGTCGAGCTTCACGGAAAGGCCGGTCTCGAGGATGCCGTCGCGGAAGCCCAGGAGCTCGTCGACGGTGATGCCGCGGAGCTGGAGCATGCTCATCAGGGCCGCCAGCTGCTCGCCGGGATACTTCTCCTGCGTGATGTTGATGAGGATGTCGTGCGTCTCCTCGCGGGACAGATACTCGTGATTGAGAATCTCTTCAAGATACTTTTTCATAACTATTACAGATTTAACCAATTGCTGATGATTTCGGCCCCGTCGGGCGTGAGGACGCTCTCCGGATGGAACTGGATGCCGTGGATGTCATACTGCCGATGGCGCAGGGCCATGATCCGGCCCTCGTCGCTGATCGCGGTGATTTCCAGGCAGTCCGGGAAGTTTTCGCGGCTGACGACCCAGCTGTGGTAGCGGCCCATCGTGATCCGCTCGGGAAGGCCGTCAAAAATGTAGTCCTTCCGGAACTGCGTTCCTTCGAGGGCGACGCCGTGATAGACATCCGCCAGGTTCTCAAGCTTGGCGCCGAACACCTCGCCGATGGCCTGATGGCCGAGGCAGACACCCAGCATCGGCTTGCGCCCGGCATAAGTGCGGATGACGTCCAACAGCAGGCCTGCTTCCGAGGGGATGCCCGGGCCTGGAGACAGGATGATCTTGTCAAAGGCCTCGAGATCCGAAAGTTCGAAGCGGTCGTTGCGCAGCACCGTCACCTGCGCCCCCAGCGACTTCACCAGATGGGCCAGGTTGTAGGTGAAGCTGTCGTAATTGTCGATGATAACGATTTTCATAACCTTACATTTCTTCTGCCATCAGGATGGCCCTGCGCAGGGCGTTCAGCTTGTTGTTGACTTCCTGCAGTTCATATTCTTCGTCGCTGCGGGCCACGATGCCGCCGCCGGCCTGGAACCACAGCTCGTTGTTGCGGCTCACAAAAGTGCGGATGGTAATCGCTTGATTGAGACTTCCGTTCAGGCCGATGTACCCGATGCAACCACCGTATGCACCGCGGTTGTGGGGCTCGTATTCGCTGATCAGCTGCATCGCGCGCACCTTCGGCGCCCCGCTGAGGGTTCCGGCCGGGAATGTGTCCATAAAGGCCTTGACGGGATCGGCACCCTCGTCAAGCTCGCCGCTGACGCGGGAGACGAGGTGGATGACATGGCTGTAATACTGCAGGTCCTTGTAGAAATCGACCTTCACATCATGGCAGTTGCGGCTGAGGTCGTTGCGGGCCAGATCGACCAGC
>JAFZLP010000202.1 GCA_017551405.1 Bacteroidales bacterium | reverse complement strand
TTATCGTCCCACTGCACCTTGAGGATATGGGAATGCCCGCATACGAAGATGTCGGGCCGGGTGGCCCTTATGAGTTCCTGGGCCCTCGGGTAGTAATGCCCCGGCGAACCGCCGATATGGGTGATGAGGATTTTTGAACCTTCTTCAGTAAAGAACTGGTATTCAGGGAATTCATTCCGGACATCAAGCCCGTCGCAGTTGCCGTAGACGCCTATGACGGGCTTGCATTCCCGGATTTGCTGCACGAAGCCCGGACCTCCGCCCCAGTCGCCCGCATGCCACACGACGTCCACCGGTTTCAGGAAATCGGCGAACTCGCGGTCGAAGCGGCCGTGGGTGTCGGAAATCAGGCCGACGTACATTACTTGCCTATTTCCTTGAGATGCTTCTCCCACGCCCAGGCTGAGGCGAGCGTCTCCGCGGTGGTGCGGGTGGCTTTCCAGCCCAGCTTCTCATTGGCGAGGGTAGGATCAGCCCAGATGGCGGTGATGTCACCGGCGCGGCGGGGAGCGAACTCCCAGTTCACCTTCACGCCGTTCACCTTTTCAAAGGTGTTGACCAGCTCCATGACGCTCAGCGGGGTGCCGGTGCCGACGTTGAAGATCTCGTAACGCTCTTCCATCCTGCCTTCGAGCATGCGGGCCACAGCGCACACATGAGCCTTCGCAAGATCCACTATATCAATGAAATCCCTCTTGCAGGTGCCGTCTTCGGTGGGATAGTCGTTTCCGAACACGCTGAGTTTTTCGCGCTTGCCGATGGCTGTCTGGGTAATGAAAGGCACCAGGTTGTTGGGGACTCCGCGGGGCAGTTCGCCGATGAGGGCGGACGGATGCGCGCCTATGGGGTTGAAGTAGCGGAGCGCGATTCCGCGGACGCCGGGATAGGCCTTGATGCTGTCGCGCAGGATGTCCTCGCACATCACCTTGGTGTTGCCGTAAGGGCTTTCAGCGGGCTTTCGCGGAGTATTCTCGGTGACAGGGCACTTGTCCGGCTGGCCGTAGACGGTGGCGCTGCTGGAAAACAGCACGTTGCCGCCATGCTTGCGGGCCTGCTCCAGGATGTTCATGAAGCTCAACAGGTTGTTGCGGTAGTACTTAAGGGGCTCGCTGACGCTTTCCCCGACCGCCTTGAATGCGGCGAAGTGGATGACCGCGTCGATCTTGAATTCCTTGAAGAGGCCGTCCACCTTTTCCGCGTCGCAGAAGTCCATCTTTACGAGAGGAAGTTCCTTGCCAAGGATTTTGCAGACACCGTTGTAGTTGGTTTCGTCGCAGTTCGAGAAATCGTCGGCTATTACGACGTTGTAACCCGCCTGCGTGAGTTCCACGGTCACATGGCTTCCAATGAAGCCCGCTCCGCCAGATACAAGTACTGTTTTCATCGTGAATGTATTTTATTTGTTGCAGTTTTCCGATTGTGAGAGCGAGAACTCGCAGCCGCAGAAGGTCTGGTTGTAGAAGTTCCGTTCCCTGATTATTTCGTTCCGCCTCGGCTGGAGGCCACCCTTGCGCCAGTTCTGCGCCCAGTATGCCACGGACGGCAGCTGCTCCACCGCCCTGCGGCCGGCATCATCCACCTGCTCCAGCGATTTCCACCGGGAAGATGCCAGCGAGGTGGTGAGGCAGTCGAAGCCTTCAGCCGCGGCATAGCGCGCCGCCCGCGACAGGCGGAACCTGAAGCACGCGGCGCAGCGCTCTCCCCGCTCGGGATAGCTCCCGAGGGCAGCCTGCCCGCATGAGAGCTCTCCGGAGACGTACTCCAGCCACTTGCCGTGGTCGTACTCGTCTTCCACCACCGGGACGCCGAATTCGGCGGCATAGGGCTTCAGGACCTCCAGGCGCCTGGCATTCTCTTCTGCCGTGCAGATATTGGAATTGCTCCAGAACAGAGTCGGCTTCAGCCCGTCCGCCACCATCTTCTCGATGATGGCACCGGAGCACGGTGCACAGCACACGTGCAGCAGGATCTTTTGTCCGGGAGGGTTGAGCGTCATCTTTACTGCTGCGGTATGTCGTTGATATCCACCAGATTATTGAGTATCGCGTAAACCGTCAGGCCCGCCACCGTCTTGATTCCGATCTTGCGGGTGATGTTCTTGCGATGGGTTATAACAGTGTTGATGGAGATATTGTGCCTGTCGGCTATCTCCTTGTTCAGAAGCCCCTTGGCCACACTTGCCAGGATTTCTTTCTCGCGGTCGGAAAGGGCGTTACCGGTATCTTCCGGGGCGTCGGCGACCTTCGCGCGGGCGCGGGGGGAACGGCGCTCGATCAGCCGCACCATGGGCACCAGCACCTCATCCTCGATGCGCGTATGGCAGGTGAGGTCGTTCTGGAGCGCATAGATGTAGTTGAGCAGCCGCACCCTGAGGCTGTCGTCGCACACATCGGGCAAACTCTTGAGTATCAGGTTTTTAAGGTCTGAGAGCTTTTCATCGATATTGGAGTGGTTCTCTTCGAAGCGGTCGATGGAATAGGCCGCTGACGACTTTCCTACCAGCAGGTTCTGCACATACGG
>JAFZLP010000201.1 GCA_017551405.1 Bacteroidales bacterium | reverse complement strand
GTTGACAGCCTTAAGATAGTAGTAGTATTTCTCCGACAGCCGCGAGACTTCCACGCAGAAGCGCCCTTCCACTTCAATCATGTCACTCTCGAAGTCGAAGTCGGGGGCCAGGTCCCAGAAAGAAATCGGAATCGTCGAGGGTCGGAGCGTGACGCTGTTCCCGTTGAACGACAGGTCTGAGAAAATCCCGTAATAATTGGGCGTATCCAGCTGGAACAGAGCATCTTCCCCCGTCGGAGACGAGAACCCGGAGTCGGAGAGGACCGGATCTCCCGAAGCGTCCAGCCAGCAGTTGTACACCCCGTCGCTCTCCCCTATGTATTCGCCGCGCGCGAATGCTGTGGCATGGTAAAGATAGGATACCGAGAGACGGTAGTAGTCCTGACCGGGGTCCGAGTCCTGCACGGTTATGGAGAACTTGCAGACGGTCTGCACACCGTCACCTTCGGTCTCAGTCACCTCTTGCACGGAGACGTTTTTCAGTTCGGGCAGCGGCAGCACCGTGACAGTTGACGATGCCTTGTATAAACCGCCGTCAGCCGTGGCTTCCAGCCGGACTTCATCGCCTGCCGCAAACCCGGCAGTGAACAGATAGGGCTCCATGAAAGTGTAGTAGGCGCTTTCCGTCTTGGGCCATTCATGCGCATCGGCATGTACCGCCACGGCGGCGAGCTTTCCGTTCACATAGCATTTCACCTCCCCGGATTTCACCGCCTCGATTCCATTGATGGTGCTGATTCCAAGATAGACCGCATGGGTGTCCGCGCCCACCTCGAGCAAAGAGTTCATTATCAGCTTCTTGCTCGTGTCTTTCGGGCGGTATTCCAGCGGATTGTCACAGGCGGCCGCCAGCACTAGAAAAAGAAATGCAGCTATATATCTTTTCATGGTATTCAGAATTTGCGGGTCCAGCCTATGGACGGGATTATTGGAAGGATGGTGATTTTCCTGAGTTCCACTTCGGTCTTCATAGCCTCCCTCTCCGCCGTGTAGTCCCCCGAAGGGCTGTAGTGGATCAGGGAAGTGAAGACGAAGGTGGGATTCATGTAGTTGTATGCATTGTACACCGAGAGGTCCCACACGGAAGTGCCGCGGCGTTTCTGCTTTGTCCAGGTAAGCCCCAGGTTAAGGCAGTGCGACGGAGGAAGACGGTAATTGTTGCGGCTTTCCACATGGTCTTCCTGGACCAGGCGCCCGTCGGGGGTCAGCACCGTGGTCTGCCTTTCAGGGATGGTAACGACTCCGCCGGTGGCGAATGTCCAGGTCCCGGACACCGCAAACGCTTCGCTGAAACGATGGTTGACGACCAGTGAGACGTTGTGGCGCCGGTCATAGCGGTACGGGAAGACCATGCCGCCGTTAATGGTGCCGTTGGGGAAAACCCTGTCGGACCAGGCCAGAGTGTAGCCGAGCCAGCCCGTGGTCGCGCCCTGCGTCTTCTCCACGAAGAGCTCCACTCCCCTGGCGAAGCCCTCACCCATCTCCACGTTGTTTTTCCAGTTGGTGTTGTTGCCTATGAACGAGGTGCCGTCGCGGTATTCCAGGATGTTATGCATCCATTTGAAATAGCCTTCAAGGGAGAATTCCCAACCGGGTACGGCGCTGCAATAGGCGCCGAGCGACACCTGGTCGGAAGTTACCGGCTTTATCTTGTCGGTGATGGGCACCCACAGGTCTATGGGCAGGGTGATCTTTGCCGACGAAAGCAGATGCACGTACTGGGCCATGCGCGAGTATGCCGCCTTGGCGGAGTAACCGTCGGCGAACTCGTATTTCATGCTGATACGCGGTTCCGCCGATATGTACGGGGTTCCCTGCGTGTGGAAAAAGGCCAGGTGCATGCCGGGATTAACCGTCAGCCTGTCCCCCAGCGAGAAATCGTCTTCCACGTAAAGATTGGCTTCAATCCCCTTCAGGACGGCGTCGGAGGCTGCTTCAAATGTGGTGTCAATCAACTCCTTATCGTTCATCTCCATCATGAAGCCGGTTATCGTCTCGGGGATGAAGCTGTGATGCACCAGTTCCGCTCCGAATTTCACCAGATGTTCCGGAACCGGCGTATAGTCGAAGTCGGTCTTGGCCGTAAGGTCCCTCATGCCGGAGTTGTATCCAAGCTTGAGGACCTCCTTTTCGCGTATCACTCCCGCCTTCAGCTCTTCCTGGATGTCGGTGCCTACGTGCATCCTGTAACGGGTATAGGCCAGGGTGGTGTTGGAGAAGAGTTTGCTCGAGAAGACATGGTTCCAGCGCAGCCCGGCCAGGGTGTTGCCCCAGTTGATGTTGAAATCGGCATAGCTGCTGCGTTTCATGTTGACCCCATCCAGTTCAATATCGACGTCGCTGTTTTTGTTGCGGTAGTAGAAGATATCCCTTCCGTTGTAGAAACTGGCGTAGAGCCTGTCCCTGTTGGAAATACGCCAGTTGAGCTTGGCGTTGGCGTCGTAGAAGTAATAGTTTACGGGAGTGTCGAGCATCTTGTGGATGAGCGGGGTGAAGAGGAAACTGTGAAGCACCCTTCCGCTCACGCTGAAAGACAGTTTGTCCTTTATGATGGGCCCTTCCAGATGAATCTTGTCCGTGAGCGCCCCGACCCCCACAGTACCGTGGAACTCCTTCATGTTGCCGTCGTTGGTGCGGATGTCGATAATCGAAGAGATGCGCCCTCCGTAGCGCGCGGGGAACGAGCCCTTGTAGAGCGTGACCTTCTTCACAGCCTCCGGCTGGAAGATGCTCAGGATTCCCAGCAGATGGTCGGCATTGTAGAGCGGGATGCCGTCGAGCAGGAGCAGGTTCTCCTCGGGGCCTCCGCCGCGCACATAGATGCCGCTGAAACCTTCGGTGCCGCTCTGCACGCCGGGCATGAGCTGGATCGTCTTGAGCACGTCGTGCTCCCCGAACAGCACCGGTGCCTGCTTGATTACGGTCATGGGCAGCTCGATGGCGCTCATTTTGGTGCTTCTTATTCCCGCATCCTTCGATGCCGCCACGGTGGCGCCTTCCAGCCTGTTGTCCGCCACGAGGTGGATGTTCAGGGTGGTATCTTTCTGAAGGTCGAGATTTATCTCCACCTCCGAGTAGCC
>JAFZLP010000200.1 GCA_017551405.1 Bacteroidales bacterium | reverse complement strand
TCTAGAAAGAAAGGCCGAATCGGACTCCCATGGCCGGCCTCTGGGCATATACGGGAGACATTACGGTAGGAGTTATGTTGAGGGTGATGTCGTCCGACACGTCGAAGTCGTGCATGTACGCGAACACGTTGGCGTCGATTACCTGAAGCAGATAGCCCGCGGCGATGGCCAGGATGGAGTAGTCGCGGTATTCGCGGTAGACGTTGCGGTAGTACAGCGCGGTTTCCTTGGAGATGGGACCGGTGTACGGCGTTTCTTCGTCGGTGGCTTCGCGGTAGATGTTCCTGAAGCGGAGGTAGTTGGTGCGGTTGAGCATGAAGAAGTGGACGCCGCCCGCGATGACGCCCCAGTAGACCGGCACCTTCCAGGCCTCGCCGTTGTATATCTGCCCCAGGCCCGGCACCAGTATGGCATACAGGGTGGCCTTGCCCGGCAGAGGATAACGGTCTGTGTCGTAACTGATTACGCCGTCCATCAAGGAGGCCCACCAGGCCGCTCCGGCGCCGATGAAGCACCATTTGGCGATATCCGTCCTGCCCTGTTTGTTGAAATAGAGGCCGGCGCCGATGCCGCCGCCGATGCCGGCGTAGACCAGCGGGAGCTTCCAGTAATCCCGGTTGTAGATCTGGCACCCGCCGAGGAAGACTGCGGATCCTGCGGCCATGGCGCCGATTTTCAGCTCGTTACGGTGCCTGAGGCCCCCGAAGTATTCCTTGAATGAAAAGAGCACGTCGGCGGAGTCTTTGGCCGAGGGGTCGTCGGCGTTGTACTGCTGGCTGAACGCCTCCGACTTGAACTGCGCATGCAGCTCCGCGCTGAACGCAAGCGCGCACAGCGAAAGGAACAGTATGCACAGAAAACGCTTCATTTATATTCCGGCATCCTCCAGGGCTTTCAGGAATTTCTGCACTTCCTCGTCGGAACCGAAACGGATGGTCATCGTGCCTTTTCCGGAGGAAGCCCTCTTGAGGGAGATGTCGTCTGCAAAGAACTTGCCGATATGGCTGAGAAGCTGGGTGTATTCCTGCGGAAGCTCCTGGGCCGACGCCGTCTTCCTGGCGGAAGGCTTGCGGGTGAGTTTCCGGAACTGATCTTCCAACTCCCTCACGCTCAAGCCCTTTTCCACTACCATATCGCAGAGCTGCTGCTGTATTTCGGGGTTGTCGGTGCCCAGAAGCACCTTTGCATGACCGGTGCTGATGAGCCCGACTTTAAGGTCGTGCTGCACCTTGACCGGGAGCTTGAGGAGCCTGAGGGTGTTGGTGACGGACGTGCGCTTCTTGCCGATGCGGTCCGCCATGGTCTCCTGGGTGAGCCTGCACTCTTCGATTAGGCGGCGGTAGCTGAGGGCGGTTTCGATCGGGTCGAGGTTCTCGCGCTGGATGTTCTCCACCAGCGCCATCTCCAGCATGCCCTGGTCGTCGGCCTCCCGCACGTAGGCGGGGATCATGGCCATTCCGGCCATGCGGCAGGCCTTGTAGCGGCGCTCGCCGCTGATTATCTGGTAGTGGCCGTCGCTCACCTTGCGCACGGTGATGGGCTGGATGAGGCCGAGGCTCTTTATGGATGCAGCCAGTTCTTCCAGGGCGTCCTGGTCGAAGGAGGTGCGGGGCTGGAAGGGATTGGCCTCCACCATGTCGGCGGGGATGCGGAGGACGTCGCTGGTGTTGCGCCTGGGCTGGGTGCCGGCGATCTCCTTGTTCACATACCCTACCGGTTTGCGGACGGCGTCCGCTTCCTCTCCGAGAAGGGCTCCCAGGCCCTTGCCCAGACCGTGTTGTAGCTTTGCCATTACTGTTGTACCGGTTCCCCGTTCTTTTCGAGGAGTTCCTTTGCTAAGTTAAGATAATTGTTGGCGCCCGTACTCATGATGTCGTAGAGGATTATGGGCTTGCCGTGGGAAGGCGCCTCGCTGAGGCGGATATTGCGCTGGATGATGGTGCGGAACACCAGGTCGTTGAAATGCCCGCGCAGCTCGCCGACCACCTGGGTGTGCACCTTGGTGCGGCCGTCGAACATGGTTACGAGGAAACCTTCGATGGTGAGGCCGGGATTGACTCCGCCCTGCACCAGGCGTATGGTCTGCAGGAGCTTGCCGAGGCCCTCGAGCGCGAAGAATTCCGGCTGTACGGGGATTATCACGGAGTCGGCCGCGGTGAGGCAGTTGACGGTGATGAGCCCGAGCGACGGCGAGCAGTCGATGATGATGTAGTCGTAGGAGTCCTTGATGGGAGCAAGGGCCTTGGCGAGCACGGATTCGCGCTCGGGGACGTCGAGCATCTCGATTTCCGCGCCTACCAGGTTGATGTGCGACGGAATCATGTGAAGATTCGCGATTTCGGTCTGGATGAGCGCGTCCTCGACGCCTATCTTTCCTATCATGACCTCGTAGATGGTGCGCTTTTCATCGCTGTCGGGCGAGAAATTGAGGCCGCTGGTGGTATTGGCCTGAGGGTCTGCGTCGATGACCAGGACCTTCTTCTCGAGCACGGCGAGAGATGCGGCGAGGTTGATGGCGGTGGTGGTCTTTCCCACTCCGCCCTTCTGGTTGGCTATTGCTATCGTTTTTCCCATATAACTTACAAATATAGCGAATATTTCTCAATTGCCCACCGTGCAAGCCGGCCGAAAAGCCAGCCGATGAGCAGACCGGCCGCCACACCCGTCAGGACATCCCCGAGGAAATGCTTCCCGACGAATACGCGGCTGAGCCCGACGAGCGAGGCCCAGACGTACATCCCGGCCGACAAACCCTTGTAGCCGCGCGACTTGTCGCCGCTCCGGAGGCCGGTTCCGAGGCTCGCCGCGAGGGCGAACGAGTTGGCCGCATGCCCGGAGAAGAATCCGTACAGGCTGCCTTTGCCTTCGAGGACGCGCAGCCCTCCCGACAGCATGTAGCTGTCCCAGCAGGGCCTCAGGCGGCACACCGAAGCCTTCACCAGGTTGGCCAGCTGGTCGCAGGCCACGACCGCAAGAACTACGGAGACCAGCACTATGAGGGCCTTTTTCCAGTTCATGCGCGTGAACAGCAGCACGACCATGATGAGGTAGAACGGATACCAGACCTTCTTGTCGGAAAACAGCATCCACACCGCGTCCGTCAGCGGGACGTGCAGGGAGTTCAGGGCCAGAGTCGCCGCCCTGTCAAGGCCGTCGGCAAGGTTCAGGAGATTCATGCCTGGAGCGTCTTCCAAAGCAGGTCGGTTAGCTCCTGAAGGCCTTCACGGGAGAAGCAGGAGATGAAGACATGCGGGATGTCCTTGGGGAGCGTGGGCTCGATTTCGGCCTCCAGCTCCTTGTCGAGCAGGTCGCATTTGGTGACGGCGAGCACGCGGTCCTTCACCAGCAGCTCGGGATTGTACATTTCGAGTTCGTGCAGGAGGGTGGCGTAGCCGGCGGCGATGTCGTCTTCTTCGGCGCTGACCATGAACAGCAGCACGGAGTTGCGCTCTATGTGGC
>JAFZLP010000199.1 GCA_017551405.1 Bacteroidales bacterium | reverse complement strand
CTTGGGCTTAACCATCTTGCTTCGAAATTTCAAGGATCTCTACATGCCCGAACGTCCGCTCAGACGGCCGGTCTTCATGAGGCCGTCGTAGTGACGCATGAGCAGGTAACTTTCTATCTGCTGCAGCGTGTCCAGGATAACACCCACAAGGATCAGCAGCGAGGTGCCGCCGAAGAAGCTTGCGAACTGGTTGTTGACTCCCAGGAGAATCGCGAAAGCAGGCAGAATTGCAATGATGCCCAGGAAGATGGAGCCGGGGAGGGTAACCTTGGACATGATGTTGTCGAGGTATTCCACGGTCTTCTTGCCAGGCTTCACACCCGGAATGAACCCACCATTGCGCTTCATGTCCTCCGCCATCTGGGTAGGATTGATGGTTACCGCAGTGTAGAAGTAGGTGAAGATGATGATGAGAACGAAGAATATGAAGTTATACCAGAATCCGGTATAATTCCCAAGAGTTGCAGCGAGCCCGCGAGTTGCATCCCAACGGGAGAACAGGATCGGGAACAGCATCAGAGCCTGGGCGAAGATGATAGGCATAACGCCCGCGGCGTTGATCTTGAGGGGGATATACTGGCGGACGCCGCCGTACTGACGGTTTCCGACAACCCTCTTGGCATACTGGACGGGAACCCTGCGGACGGCCTGTACGAGGGCGACTGCGGCTACGATTACGAAGAACCATATGAGCAGTTCCACTACGAAGAACAGTGCGCCGCCGCTGGTGGTGGTGTTGAACTTCTCGCCGAATTCGGCAATGAGGGCGTAGGGCAGACGGGCCACGATACCTATCATGATAAGGAGAGAGATACCGTTGCCGATGCCGCGGTCGGTGATGCGCTCACCGAGCCACATTACGAACAGGGAGCCTGCCATGATAATGACGGTGGCCACCATGTTGTACGTGAAGTTGCTCCACCCGAGGGCGTTCACCGCCACGAATGCCTGGGCGGGAATCTGGCTGTGGAGAGAAGCGATGTAAGCGGGGCCCTGGATGCAGATGATCAGGATGGTGAGATACCTGGTGATCTGATTCATCTTCTGGCGGCCGCTCTCGCCTTCAGTCTGAAGCTTGCGGAAGTAGGGTACGAACATTCCGAGAAGCTGGACCACGATGGATGCCGAGATGTACGGCATCACACCGAGCGCAAAGATGGAAGCGTTGCCCATGGCACCGCCGGAGAACATGTTCAGAAGGCCTACCAGACCTTGAGAAGTAGCGCTCTGGAGCTTTGCAAGCATGGTAGCATCGATGCCCGGAAGTACCACAAAGCACCCGAGGCGATAGATGATCACCAGGAGGAGGGTGTAACCCAGCCTCTTGCGCAGCTCTTCTATCTTGAAGATGTTCTTAATTGTTTCGAAAAACTTCTTCATGGTTTATTCGATTACAACTGCCTTACCGCCGGCAGCTTCGATTTTGCTGATTGCAGATTTGGAGAATGCGTCCGCGGTGACGGTGACGGCGCTCTTGATTTCGCCGTTGCCGAGGACCTTGATGAGGTCCCTCTTGGATGCGAGGCCGTAATCCTTCATGAGCTCGATGCCGATCTCGGTTGCCTTTTCGGCATCTGCGATGGCCTGGAGAGCGCTGAGGCTGACAGCCTGGTACTCGACGCGGGTGGGATTCTTGAAGCCGAACTTGGGAAGACGGCGCTGAAGGGGCATCTGGCCGCCTTCGAAGCCGATCTTGTGCTCGTAACCGGCACGGGCCTTGGCGCCCTTGGTGCCACGGGTGGCGGTGCCGCCCTTACCGGAGCCTTCGCCGCGACCTACGCGCTTGTTATTCTTGGTTGAACCAGCTGCGGGTTTGATGTTTTCAAGTTTCATTTCTTTCCCTCCTTAGTCTATTACTTCGTATTTAACGAGATGGGCTACTTTGGCAAGCTGGCCGCGGGTGATGGGGTTGTCCTCCACCTCTACGGTCTGGTGCATGCGACGCAGTCCGAGATTGAGCAGATTGGCCTTCTGACGCTTGTCTTCGCCATTCTTGCTGACTACCTGTGTAATTCTGAGTTTTGCCATTGTCAGTTCCTCCTAGCCTTTAAATACCTTGCTCATCGGAATACCGCGCAGGCCTGCCACGGTGTAGGCGTCCCTCATTTCGGTGAGAGCCTGCACAGTTGCCTTGACGAGGTTGTGGGGATTGCTGGAACCCTTGCTCTTTGCAAGCACGTTCTGGATTCCGGCGCTCTCGAACACTGCACGCATGGCGCCGCCGGCCTTGACACCGGTACCGGGAGCCGCAGGTTTCATGAATACCTTTGCTCCGCCGTATGCAGTCTCCTGCTCGTGGGGAATGGTGGAGTTGATGACGGGAACCTTGACGAGGTTCTTCTTCGCATCCTCAGTGCCCTTGGCTATAGCTGCAGTGACCTCATTGGCCTTGCCAAGCCCGTAGCCTACAACACCGTTTTCATCACCTACCACAACGATAGCGGCAAAGCGGAAGTGGCGGCCGCCCTTGGTGACCTTGGTCACCCTCTGGATAGCTACCAGTCTGTCCTTGAGTTCAAGATCAGACGTTTTGACTCTTTTAACGTTTGTATTTGCCATAGTCTCTTGTTTTTAGAAGATCAGGCCGCCTTCGCGGGCAGCGTCTGCCAGACTCTTGACACGGCCGTGGAAGAGGTAACCTCCGCGGTCGAAGGAGACGGTCTTAATGCCGGCTGCGATAGCGCGCTCGGCGATGGCCTTGCCGACGATGGCAGCTGCCTCGACGCCGGTCTTGCCTTTGCACTGTGCTGCGAGAGCCTTGTCGTTGGAAGATGCGGCAGCGAGAGTCTTGCCGGCCTCGTCGTCGATGACCTGGCAGTAGATCTGCTTGTTGCTGCGGAATACGGCCAGACGGGGCCTTTCGGCGGTGCCGCTGACATGCTTGCGGATGCGATAATGTATCCTCTGCCTTCTTGCTATTCTAGATAATGCCATAATTCTTTCCTCCTACATTATTTGGCTGCAGCGGTCTTACCTGCCTTGCGGCGGAGCTGTTCGCCTACGAACTTGATACCCTTGCCCTTGTACGGTTCGGGCTTGCGGAACGAGCGGATCTTCGCAGCTACCTGGCCCACCAGCTGCTTGTCGCAGCTCTTGAGCACGAGCTTGGGGGTTTCGCCCTTCTTTATTTCGGGAACTTCAGCCTTTACCTCGGGAGGAAGCATGAGCTGGATGTCGTGAGAATAACCGAGGGAGAAGGTGAGAAGCTGGCCCTGTACGGATACGCGGTATCCGACACCGACAAGCTCCTGCCTGATGGTGAATCCCTCGCTTACACCTACCACCATATTATGTACGAGCGCGCGATACAGGCCGTGCATTGAACGGTGACGCGGGTTGTCGGTGGGGCGGGTGAACTTGATTTCGTTGTCCTCAATGGTGATGTTGATGTCGGGATCTACTTTCTGCGACAGCTCACCGAGAGGGCCTTTAACCTTCACAACGTTGCCAGGCATGATTTCAACGCTCACACCGGCCGGAAGGTTTACAGGCAATTTACCGATTCGTGACATTTATTGTTTTGTTTAAGGATTAATATACGTAGCACATTACTTCGCCGCCGACGCCCAGCTCGCGGGCCTTCTTGTCGGTGACGATGCCCTTGGAGGTGGAGACGATGGCGATGCCGAGCCCGTTGAGGACGCGGGGAAGCTCGTCCACTCCGTTGTAACGCCTCAGACCGGGGGAGCTCACGCGCTCGATACCCTTGATGGCGGGCATCTTGGTCTCGGGATGATACTTGAGAGCTATCTTGATGGTATTAAAGGGATTTCCTTCCACTACCTTGTAGCTGAGGATGTAGCCCTGCTCGCACAGAATCGCGGTGATGGCTTCCTTAACCTTGGAGGAAGGAATTTCCACGACCTTCTTTCCTGCCATGTAGGCATTGCGGATTCTGGTAAGGTAATCTGCGATTGGATCAGTCATATCTTTATACTTTTAATATTCTACCAGCTTGCCTTCTTTACTCCGGGAATGAGACCGTTGGAGGCCATCTCACGGAACTGGATACGGCTGAGGCCGAATTCCCTCATGTATCCCCTGGGTCTGCCGGTGAGCGAGCAGCGGTTGTGCAGACGCACGGGGCTGGCGTTCTTGGGCAGCTTGTCCAATGCGGCGTAGTCTCCGGCGGCCTTGAGGGCGGCTCTCTTTTCGGCGTATTTAGCAACCAGTTTCGCGCGCTTTACTTCGCGGGCTTTCATTGATTCTTTTGCCATATTCTTTAATTGTTATGTTTCTTGAAAGGAAGCCCGAAAGCGGCGAGGAGAGCGTGGCACTCTTCGTCCGTCTTGGCGGTGGTGACAAAGCTTATCTCCATGCCGTGGATGCGGGGGTTCTTGTCGATGTCGATCTCGGGGAAGATGACCTGCTCCTTGATGCCGAGGGTGTAGTTGCCGCGGCCGTCCATGTTCTCGGCGATACCGTTGAAGTCACGGATACGGGGAAGGGTCACACGGATGAGCTTCTCGAGGAACTCGTACATCTTGACGTCGCGCAGAGTGACCTTGCAGCCAACCGGCATGCCCTTACGGAGCTTGAAGTTGGAGATGTCCTTGCGGGAGTAGGTGATGACGGCCTTCTGGCCGGTGATGAGGGAGAGCTCTTCGGCTGCATCCTCGACAACCTTCTTGTCCTGGGTGCCTTCGCCGACGCCTTCATTGATGGTTATCTTCGTCAGGCGCGGAACGGCCATCGGAGTGTCGAATGAGAACTTCTTCACGAGAGAGGGAACTATTTCCTCCTTGTAAAGCTTCTTGAGGGCGGGAACATAACCCTTGGGGGCCGGCTGCTGCCCTGCCGTTTCTTTTTTATTCTGCTTTGCCATGATTACTTGATCTCCTGTCCTGATTTTTTAGACACGCGCACCTTCTTGCCGTCCTCGATCTTGTAACCCACGCGGGTGGGAACCGGCTTCGCAGCGGTGCTGGCGGGGTCGAGAAGATTTACGTTGGAAATATGAATGCCCGCTTCCTTCTTTACGATGCCGCCCTGGGGCTGCTGAGGATTGGGTTTCGTGTGCTTGCTGACGAGGTTGACACCCTCTACTATCACACGGTCTTTGTCTTTGAGTATGGTGAGGACCTTTCCGGTCTTGCCCTTGTCGTTTCCGGCGTTTACGTAAACGGTGTCGCCTTTCTTGATTTTAAGCTTTTTCATGATGCTGTGATATTAGAGGACCTCCGGTGCCAGTGAAACGATTTTCATGTAATTCTCGCGGAGCTCGCGTGCAACCGGTCCGAAGATACGGGTGCCGCGGAGTTCGCCGGCCTGGTTCAGAAGGACGCAGGCGTTGTCGTCGAAGCGGATATAAGAACCGTCCGCACGACGGATTTCCTTCTTGGTGCGTACTACGACAGCCCTGGAGACCGTACCCTTCTTGGCGTCGCCGCCGGGGATGGCGCTCTTGATGGCGACTACGATGGTGTCGCCGACCGTCGCATAACGATGGTGGGTACCGCCAAGCACACGGATGCAAAGGACTTCCTTGGCTCCGCTGTTGTCGGCCACCTGTAAACGTGTTTCCTGCTGTATCATAACTACTTGGCTTTTTCTACGATTTTAACTACTCTCCAGTTCTTGGTCTTGCTCAGCGGACGGGTCTCCATGATGAGGACAGTGTCTCCCTCGCCACATTCGTTCTTCTCGTCGTGGGCAACGAACTTTGCCGTGGTCTTGACGAACTTGCCGTAAAGGGGATGCATCTCCTTACGTTCTACAGCAACAACGACGGTCTTGTCCATCTTGCTGCTGACCACAACACCTTGTCTTTCCTTGCGAAGATTTCTTTCCATGGGAATATCTTTTAATTCAGTTGTTTTTCTTTCTCGGCCAGGACAGTGATCATGAGAGCGATGTCATGGCGGGTCTTCTTAAACTTGGAGGTATCTTCCAACGGAGAAATCGCATGGTTGATTTTCATGGTCTCGAGATTTCCTTTCTCGACCTGGATTTTGTCGCGCAGGTCTGCTACAGACATTTCGCGGGCTTCAGCTGCTTTCATTTCTTGTTCTCCATTAAAGATTATTCGGTATAGTCCCTCCTGACCACGAACTTGGTGGCGATGGGAAGTTTGTTGGCGCCCAGGCGCATTGCTTCCTTGGCAATTGCGAGGGACACGCCTTCGGCCTCGAAAAGGATGCGGCCGGGAGTGATGGGGGCTACCCATGCATAGACGTCGCCCTTACCCTTACCCATACGGGTGTCGAGAGGCTTCTTGGTGATAGGCTTCACAGGGAAGACGCGGATCCAGATCTGGCCCTCACGGTTCATATAGCGGGAGATTGCCTGACGGGCGGCCTCGATTTGCTGAGCCGTGAGCCAGCAGTTCTCCAGGGTCTTGATTCCGAAAGAACCGAATGCGAGCTGATTGCCCCTCTGGGCGTTGCCCTTCATGACGTTCTTCTGTTCCCTGCGGTACTTGGTACGTTTTGGCTGTAACATTTTATTACAATTATTATAGTTTAACTGAATTTCAATTTCCCCAGCATGGACGATTGATATTTAACCAATTGACTATCAAATGGTTGGCCTTTCAAGGGCCCATTTTGGGACTGCAAATTTAGTGATTTTTTTCTTTCCGGCAAGTATTTCGGCAAAATTTTTGAAACATTTTCGACACGAAAACCAAATAGTCAACTGCCAACTTTTCAAGAAGTTACAATTTTGGACAAAAAATTTTTTACTACCTTTGCGACCGTGAAAAAGACAGTCCTGATACTGCTCGCCCTGCTGCTGTGCATCCCCTCGGAAGCGCAGCTTTTCAGGTCGCTCAGGAAGAAGGCCCAGAAAGCGCAGACGGAGCAACGGCAGGAGGCCGCGGAAGGGCAGACCGGCGTGCGCAGGGTCTCCGGGATCCCCATGTTCTATGAGGTGATCGACGGCGACACGGTCTTCGTGGACTCCATCGACCCGGTATGGTGCTATCCGAAGGGGTACAAGCCGAAAGGCACCGACTGGCGCAAAAACTACAGGCTGGTATACAACTTCAATAAAGTGTATCCCTATGCCCTCGCGGGCCGCAAGATGATGGCCCAGGTAGACAGCACCCTGGCCGCCGACGCATCGAAGCGCAGCCAGCGCAACGCCTACACCCACGACGTGATGATGGAGCTGTTCAGCCTCTTCGAGAAGGACATACGCAACATGACCGTTTCCCAGGGCATGATGCTGATGCGCCTCATCGACCGCGAATGCGGCGAACCTCCATACGGGCTCATCAAGGAATACAGGAACGGCTTCACCGCCGGGTTCTGGCAGCTGGTGGCCAAGCTGTTCGGCGCCGACCTCAAGAAGCGCTACGAGCCCACCGGTGCCGACAAGGACATCGAAAGCCTGGTGCACATCTGGGAAAGCGGCGGCTGGGATTCATTCTACTACTCCATTTTCTTCGAGCATCCCAAAAAGACGGTAATAGCGCGGGAACACCTTCAGAGCACGGTCAAAAGCCGTGAAGACCGCCGCAAGATGAAGCAGGACGAAGAGAAGGAGAAAGGGATAATGAAGCGCGCCCTGGAGCTAGCGAACGAAGACTGACAGTTCGCCTCCCTCCAGTTCGGCATGGGGCTCGCCGCCCGTAATCCAGTCTTTCAGAATGATCAGACGCGAGGTGCCCGACCAGGTTTCACCGGTCCGGACAGGCATGTCCACCGCGTTGTGGAAGTGGCCGAAGATGCAGTAGTCGGCGTGCCGCTCCGCACAGGCCTTGAGGCAGTACCTGTACAAAGGCTCATCCACCCCCTTGAACTGATAGTACGAATGGCTTTTCCGGCTGGAATTGCTCCACCTCTTGGCGAGCCCGAAGGCGATCCGCGGGTGCAGGGTACTGAACAGCTTCTGGCACAGCCGGTTGTGGAACACCTTGAGCATGATGTCGTATGATATCGAGGACGGAGCCAGGCCGTCGCCATGGCCCAGCAGGAGGCTCTTGCCCTGCAGTTCGACCCGGTACGGCTGCTTCAGCACATTCACGCCCAGATCCTGCCAGAAGGAATACAGCCACACGTCGTGGTTGCCCGGAATGTAATAGACCGGAATTCCGGCATCCAGCAGGTCGGTGATGGCGGCGACCACACGCACCCCTTCGCGGGGAATCACGTCGCGGTATTCATACCAGAAATCCCAGATGTCGCCGAGCAGATACAGGCCCTCGGTGCCGGGCCTGTGCAGGAGGGAGCGCAGCCACGCCACGAAGCGGGCTTCCCTCTCTGCGGGATCGCCCTCGGCGAGCCCCAGGTGCACGTCGGCGGCGAAATAGATCATCTGCCGAGAACCAGAACCAGGATACCCACCACGGCGCAATAGATGGCGAACCAGCTGAACTTGGCCTTGCGCACTATGGCTATCATGACCTTGCAGGCGAAGAGGCCCGAGGCGAAAGCCGCGAGGAAGCCGAGGATGAGCGGAAGCGCACCCAGGGTCATGGAAGCCTCACCCTGCATGACATCGACAATGGAAAGGAACTGTTCCCCGAGTATGGGCACCAGCACCATGAGGAAGGAGAACTGCGCCATGGAGTCTTTTTTGACGCCGCAGACGAGCCCCGTGGCGATGGTGGTGCCGCTGCGGGAAAGCCCGGGAGCGACTGCCACGGCCTGGCCAACGCCGACCGCCAGCGCCTGCCACCATGAGATGCCGTTGCGGTGGCTGCCGGCCTTACGGGGAGAATAGAGGGTGGCGAAAAGCAGCATTGCCGCCGTCACCAGCAGGCAGATGCCCACGGTGGTGAGGGTTTCGCCGAAAAGGGCCTCGACCTTGTCTTTGAAGAAGAAGCCGACTATCGCGACCGGAATCATGGAGACGCAGAGCTTCAGGAAATAGTCGGTTTCGTCGTTGTACTTGAACTTGAATACCCCCTTGATTATCTGCACTATG
>JAFZLP010000198.1 GCA_017551405.1 Bacteroidales bacterium | reverse complement strand
TCCTGGCCGTACTGCCAGATAATCGCGGCAAGCCTTTTCCCGTTTTCTTTGTCCGGAGATGTGCCGACGATGGACCTGATCCCGGCGGAGTGCCTCCTGGCATCGTCCAGCACCTTTGCCTGCGAGGCGCCGGTTATTCCGTCAATACCTTTTATGCGGTTTTCAAAACGGGCGATTTTCATGTAAGCCCCCTGGAGGCGGTTGACATCCCATGCGAACACGCACACGAGCGCGGCCACAAGAATAAGGATGGCGACTATTTTCAACAGTATCTTTTTCATACACTGCAAAGATGGCGATTTAAACCGAATTATGGACACAAAAAAACCGGCCCACAATCGTGAACCGGCTTTTCATTTGACGAAGCTGGAGTTAGTCGCTCAGGCTGACGCGCTTGAAGTCGACCACCTTGGCCTCCTTGTCGGCCTTGGCCATCGCATCCTTCACGCTGATCTTGTCGTCCGCCATCTGATATTCCTGCTCGGTGAGGGTGCTCTCCTTGAGGAACTTCTGGACGCGGCCTTTGGCGATATTCTCGACCATCTGGGCGGGAAGGCTGGCGGCCTTCTGCTCGCCGACGGTCTTGATGATCTCGCGGGCCTGGTTGGCCTGCTCGGGAGTGAGCCAGCCCTTGGCGGTGTTGGACTCGATGTGAGCCTCGCTGTCTACATGGGCGGGGTTGATGCCGGCCTTGCTCAGGGCGGCGTCAACGGCCTTGCGGACGAGCTCTTCCTTGGTCTTTTCCACTGCCACCTTGAACTCCTTGTCGAGCATCTCCTGCGAGACGTCCTCGGGAGAGATGGCGACGGGGTTCATGGAAGCCACCTGCATGGCGATGCCCTTTGCAAGCTCTTCGGAAACGCTCTTGTTGAAGCCGACGATGGCGCCGAGCTTGCCGGTGAGCTTGTGGATGTAGGCATACACGAAGGGAGCCTCAACCTTTCCGTAGTAAACCAGAGAGAGCTTTTCGCCGGTCTTGCCGGTGAACACCTCGATTTCCTTCTCGATGGTTTCGCCGTCGTTCATCTTGCAGGCCTTGAGAGCCTCGACATCGGCGGGGAAATTCTTGAAGGCAACGTCTGCAATTTCATCTGCAAGAGCCTGGAAGCCTTCGGTGCGGGCGACGAAGTCAGTCTCGCAGCCAAGGCAAACGAGGATGGCGCGGCCGCCTTCGATGCGGGACTTCACGGCACCCTCGGAGGTTTCGCGGTCTGCGCGCTTGGCGGCAACGAGCTTACCCTTTTCGCGGATGATGTCAACGGCCTTGTTGAAATCGCCGTCGGCCTCGATGAGGGCCTTCTTGCAATCCATCATGCCCGCGGACGTCATCTTGCGGAGCTTCATTACATCTGCTGCTGTGATATTAGCCATTGTTGTCTGTTTTAGAAAGGTTGAACATTATTCAGCTGCGGGAGCTGCGGGTTCCTCGGCCTTGGGGGCTTCGGCCTCGGGGGCCTCTTCCTTGGCGGCCTTGGAGCTCCTGCGCGGACGGAGAGCCTTTGCTGCGGGCTTTTCCTCAACGGAGGTGGCCTCCTGCTCGGCTGCTTCCTTGTCCTTCTCGAGCTTGCGCTCCTCCAGGCCTTCCTGGATGGCTGCACAGAGTGCGCCGAGAACGCATTCTACGCTCTTGGTGGCATCGTCGTTCGCCGGAATCACATAATCAATAGAAGTGGGATCGCAACATGTATCAACCATTGCGAATACCGGGATGTTGAGACGATTGGCCTCCCTGACGGCGTTGGCCTCTTTCTGCACGTCCACTACGAACAGTGCGGCGGGAAGGCGGCTCATGTCGCGGATGCTGCCGAGGTTCTTCTCGAGCTTCTCCCTCTGGCGGGTGACCTGAAGGCGCTCACGCTTTGCGAGCTTGTCGAAAGTGCCGTCTTCGTGCATCTTGTCGATGGTGCTCATTTTCTTGACGGCCTTGCGGATGGTGGGGAAGTTGGTGAGCATACCGCCCGCCCAACGTTCGGTTACATAAGGCATGTTGACCTCGGTGGCCTTGGCGGCGACGACGTCTTTAGCCTGCTTTTTGGTGGCGACGAAGAGGATCTTGCGGCCCGACTTTGCGAGAGCCTTCATTTCCTCCGCGGCCTCGTCTATCTTGACGACAGTCTTGTGCAGGTCGATGATGTGGATGCCGTTCTTCTGGTCGAAGATGTACGGCGCCATTTTAGGATTCCACTTGCGGGCGAGATGTCCGAAGTGTACGCCTGCATCAAGCAGTTCCTGGAAATTTGTTCTTGACATTTTTTTAAATGTTGTTGTGTTTGTTCTTGTGCCCGTGCTACGGGTCTCTTTTCTTCAAGGGGGAGCAGCGGCATGTGCCGGTCTCCGGCCTTTTCCGCAGTGCGGCAACTATCCTGTGAAGGGTTTAAACCGCAACTGTGCTTGTTTGTAAAGTACTGTTAACGCTTGCTGAACTGGAAGCGGCGACGTGCTCCGGGCTGGCCGGGTTTCTTGCGTTCCACCTCGCGAGCATCGCGGGTGAGGAAACCTGCTGCCTTGAGAGCCGGACGATATGCTTCCTTGTCTACCTCGCAGAGGGCGCGGGAAATACCGAGCCTGATAGCCTCAGCCTGGCCTTTGATACCGCCGCCAACAACGTTGATGCGGGTATCGAACTGGCCTTCGGTGGAGGTCACTGCAAACGGCTGGTTAACGATGTAGCGGAGGGAGTCGTCTTTGAAGAAGTCTTCCACCGGACGGTCGTTGATGGTGATGTTGCCTTTGCCTGCAGCGAGATAAACACGAGCGACAGCTGCTTTACGTCTTCCAAGGGCGTGTGTCTGTTCCATTTGCTCTGTTTAAATTTCGTTTAACTTGATTTGTTTGGGGTTCTGAGCCTGGTGCGGATGCTCCGGACCTGCGTAAACGTGCAGGTTGTGGAAGATCTTCTCGCCCAGACGGGTTTTGGGAAGCATACCCCTGACTGCTTTCTCCACAAGCCTTTCGGGATGGGTAGAATTGAGGATTTCCCTCGGCGTGGTGAAACGCTGTCCGCCGGGATAGCCGGTGTAGCGCGTATACACGCGGTTGGTCATCTTTTTGCCCTTGAGCACCACCTTCTCTGCGTTTACGACGATGACGTTGTCACCGCAGTCCACGTTGGGGGTGAAGCCGGGTTTGTTCTTGCCGCGGAGGACAAGGGCAACCCTGGAGGCCAGACGGCCGAGAGGAAGATCCATCGCATCAATGACCACCCACTGCTTGTCTGCAGTTGCGCTGTTCAGCGATACAGTTTTGTAGCTTTGTGTGTCCACTGTGTTGATCTTTAATTAGTTATACATATAAATTGCGATCCCTACGCAAAATAGGGACCGCAAAGGTATAAAATATTTTGGGAATATCAAACTTTTACATGCCCTTAAGCTGCGGCAACAGGTCCGGCTGCAGGAAATGGGCCTGTGCGAAGGCGTTCGCAGCGGTGGCGATGAACAGGATCACGATGATGACCGCGACGATGATGCCGATGACCTTGAGCCTCTTGAACCAGATCTGGCTGTTCCAGCCGATGGTCTGGAACATGCTCCAGAAGCCATGGGTGAGATGCAGCAGGAGCGCCACGAACCAGAGCACGTAGAATGCGAGGATCCAGGGGCTCTTGAAGGTCTGGAGCAGGAGCATGTACGGGTTCTCCGCCTCTCCGCCGGTGAAGTCCAGCAGCTGCATCTTTGCCCAGAAGTGGGTGAGATGGAAGGCAAGGAGGCCGAAGATGACCATTCCGAGGATGAACATGTTGGTGGACGACCAGCTGTCGGCCGCGCCCTTGTTGGGAACCTCGTAGCGCTTGAGGCCGCCGCGGGCGTAGATATTCTGGAGCGAAAGCCAGATGCCGTAGCCTATGTGGATGAGGAAACCGAGGGCCAGGATGGGAACCATGATGTCTACGATGGGCAGGGCCATGAATTCGCAGCCCTTCTGGAAAAGACCGTCGGCGGCACCGAACTTACCCGTGAAGGTATCGATTACGGAGAAGAAATTGATGGTGCCGTGCAGGAGCAGGAAGATTATCAGGAACGCGCCGCTGACAGCCTGGACGAACTTTTTCCCGATAGAAGATTTGTACATGAACATCTCTGTGGCAAATTAACGGTTATCTTCGCAAATATAGGTTAAATCTTGGGAGTTTCCGAATTTTCCGCTATTTTTGTTTTCACTTTGCGGTTTTTCGCATCTTTCGCATCTAAAGACAACGTTATGTACAAAAGAGTTTTGTTAAAGCTTAGCGGGGAGAGTCTCGGAGGCCCTTCCGGAAAGGGCATCGATGAAAACAGCCTGAGGAAATTCGCGGGTGAAATCGCAGCCGCGGTCCGCAAGGGCTACCAGGTGGCAATAGTCAACGGCGGAGGCAACATCTTCCGCGGCATCCAGGGCATCGGAAAGGGTTACGACCGCGTCACCGGCGACCGTATGGGCATGCTCGCCACCGTCATCAACTCGCTCGCACTGGCAAGCGCCCTCCGCAGCGAAGGCATCAGGGCAGAGGTGTTCACCGCCACCCCGATGGAACCCATCGCCAAGGGCTACGTGCGCGAATCGGCCGTAAAGGTCCTGGAAGAAGGCGGCGTGGCGCTGATCGCCGGAGGCACCGGCAACCCGTTCTTCAGCACCGACTCAGGCGCCGCGCTCAGGTCGCTTGAAATCGGCGCAGATGCGCTCCTCAAGGGCACGAGGGTAGACGGCGTCTACACCGCCGATCCCGAAAAAGACCCGGACGCCCGCAAGTACGACGAGATCACCTTCCACGAGTGCCTGGTGAACCACCTGAACGTGATGGACCAGACGGCGTTCGCCCTTTGCGAGCAGGGCCCCGTGCCCATCGTGGTATTCGACATAAACGAAAGCGGTTCGCTTCTCCGCCTTCTCGAAGGCGAGAGGATCGGCACCGTAGTACACGCATAATTAAAAAGAAATCAATATGTTAGACGCTAAAGCAAAAGAAATCGTAAACGGCATCGACGACAAGATGCAGGAGGCCGTCATGTTCCTGGAGGAGGACCTCAAGACCTACCGTCTCGGCAAGGCCAATCCTTCAGTGTTCAACAGCGTGGTGGCCAATTACTACGGCACCCCGACCCCCATCCCGCAGATGGCATCGATCAGCGCCCCCGACGCCAAGACCCTCGCCATCCAGCCCTGGGACAAGAGCATGATCAAGATAATCGAAAAGGCCATCATCGACGCCAACCTGGGCCTCACCCCGCAGAACAACGGCGAAATCATCCGCTGCACCGTGCCCGCCCTCACCGAGGAAAGGCGCAAAGACCTGGTGAAGAAGGCCAAGGCTTCCGGCGAAAACGCCAAAGTGGTCGTGCGCAACGCCCGCAGGGAGGCCATCGACATGCTCAAGAAGGCCGAGAAGAACGACGGCATGAGCGAAGACACCGAGAAGGAGGCCGAGAACGAAGTCCAGAAGGTCACCGACAAGAACATCAAGGTGATCGACGACCTGGTGGCCGCCAAGGAGAAGGAAATCCTCACCGTTTAAGGTGCTCATCTACAGGCTAATACTCAAAGCTGGTGCGCGCCGTTGGCGCAAGTCTGCGGGGGCTGATGCGCCCACCGTATGCGTGGGCAACGTCACCGCGGGCGGCACCGGCAAAACGCCTTTCACCGAACTCACACTCAGGCTCCTGCAGGACTCTCCCCGCTGGGGGGCGTCCAACCTTGCCATGCTCTCCAGGGGATACAAGCGCCGCAGCAGGGGCTTCCAGCAGGTGATGCGCGATTCCACTGCCGCCTTTGCCGGGGACGAACCCCTGCAGATCAAGAAGAAATTCCCCGCCGTGACGGTGGCGGTGGACAAAAACCGCATCGAGGGCTGCGACTTCCTCGCCCATCCCGAAAAACTGGCCATAGGCAGCTTCAAGGCCGGAAAGGCCGCCGGCATGAAAAGGGCCGCGGTGCGCAGCGCACGCAGGTGCAAAGACAAGGATTTCCCCGCCGCCGGAATCATCGTAATGGACGATGCGCTGCAGTTCAAGCGCCTGCACGCTTCCATCAACATTGTGCTGGTCGATTACAACCGGCCGGTATTCCAGGACAGGCTGTTGCCGTTCGGCCGTCTGCGCGACCTGCCGTCCCGCCTGTGGGACGCCGACATGGTGGTCGTCACCAAATGCCCCAGGAACATGGACGGATGGGAAAAGACCACCTTTGCTTCAAAGCTCAGAATCAAGGACTTCAATCCCACCGAGTGCACCGGCACGGGCCCGGACGGAAAGCGGGTCACGCTGCTGTTTTCGTATACCGGATATCTGCCGCTGGAGCCTGTCTTCCCCGAGACCGACCCGCGCTACAGCTACTCGAAGAGCGTGGTGCTGTTCACCGGAATAGCCGACGACACTCCCGTAAAGGCCAGGCTCAGTGACGATTACAAAATCGTCCACTCCATTTCGTTCCCCGACCATCACCGCTTCACCCGAGGGGACATGTCCATGCTTTCCGCGGCGGTGAGGCGTTTCCCCATTTCCACCCTGGTAACCACCGAGAAGGATGCGCAGCGCCTGCTCGACTGCCCTTCGGTGCCCGCCGAGGTGCGCGAAAGGGTGTTCATGCTTCCTGTCGAGACCGCCTTCGAATCGGAACGCGAACTCGAAATCTACAAGGCTGCGCTCGACGCGCTCGCCTGAAAGCGCTAAATCATTCCGGAAATAATATCGTCGGCGACGAACCAGTCCCTTTCGGGGATAGTGCCCCTGTCG
>JAFZLP010000197.1 GCA_017551405.1 Bacteroidales bacterium | reverse complement strand
TCGACCTCTCCATGACCTGGGATGACGGCAGCAACTGGCCGCTCAGGCAGGCCTTCGACGGCTACACCGCCTTCGCCCGCGTCTGGAGCCGCGCCCTCAGCGTGGAGGACATCGCCGCCACCCTGTGCGAGGTGCCCGCCGCAAAGGCCGAAGGTCTGGAAATGAACTGGGTCTTCGACGGTGCCGAGGACAAGTACGTCGCCAACAAGGTCGAAAAGAACGAGGCCTACGCCCTCGACTTCACCGACTGCTGGGACGGCAACGGCTCCCGCAAGGACAACGGCGACGCCGCCGCTGCCGCGTGGAAGACCCTCGCCGAGGCTGGAATGGAAGGCATCTGCATCAAGAAGTAGTGTCCCACTCATACATCAGGCAGGAGGTTCATAAGGGCCTCCTGCTTTGTTTTTATGGCCGTTTTTCGTACTTTTGAGCATTGATAACACATGAACCCATGCGAAGATTCCCGACCGTCGCTCTCCTGTTGCTGAGCCTGTCCCTGCACGCGCAGGTGGAGTATGTCAATCCCTTCATCGGCACGACCAACTTCGGCGCCTGCAACCCCGGCGCCGTGACGCCGAACGGGCTGATGAGCGTGTCCCCCTTCAATGTGATGGGCTCCACCCTCAACACCTGGGACAAGGACAGCCGCTGGTGGTCCACCCCGTATGTGGAAGAGAACAGCTATTTCACGGGTTATGCCCATGTCAACCTCTCCGGCGTCGGTTGTCCGGAACTGGGTTCCGTTCTGACCATGCCCACCACAGGGCCCCTGGAGGTCGATTATCACGCCTACGGCAGTGAGTACTCCGAGGAGAAAGCGACGCCGGGATACTACTCCAACCTGCTCGCCAGCGGCATCCTGACGGAAGTGACGGCAACAACTCGGACATCCTTGGAACGATACACTTTCCCGAGTGGCGCTGGCAATATCTTGGTGAATCTGGGCGAAGGTTTGACCAACGAGTCGGGAGCCACCGTCCGGCGGGTTTCCGCGTCGGAAATCGAGGGATCCAAGCTGATGGGCACGTTCTGCTATAACCGGAACGCGGTGTTCCCGATGTATTTCGTCCTGCGGGTGAGCAAGGCGCCGGACCGGAGCGGGTTCTGGAAGAAGCAGCGGCCGATGACGGCCGAGGCCGCTTGGGATGCCGATGCGGGGCGCTATAAACTGTACGAGACATACGGACGCGAGCTGTCCGGCGATGATATCGGCTATTGGTTCCGATATGAGAATCTGGCCGAAGGTGAGCAGGTGATGGTGCAGGTGGGCGTGTCTTTCGTGAGCATCGACAATGCCCGTGAGAATCTGGAGACGGAACAGCCCGGATTTGACTTTGCGGCGGTTCAGCATGCGGCTGAAGAGGCTTGGCGTGAGCATTTGGGACGCGTCCGCGTGACCGGCGGGACCGAGGAGCAGAAGACGGTGTTTTATACCGCCCTCTACCACGCACTCATCCATCCGAATATCCTGGAAGATGTGAACGGCGAATATCCGTTGATGGAGTTCGGGAATCCGGAGGCCGTGAATATCAACAAAATCGCGACCGGTCGCAATGGGCAGTCGCAACTGAAGATGCGTGCCCTCGGCATGGGCCGCGTTCCCGATGGTCAGCACCGCTACACTGTGTTCTCCTTGTGGGATACATGCAGGAATCTTCACCAGTTGCTCACGCTGATTTATCCCGAAAAACAGATCGATATGGCCCGTTCCGTGGTCAATATGTACCGCGAATGGGGATGGATGCCCAAATGGGAGCTCTACGGCCGCGAAACCTTCACGATGGAAGGAGACCCGGCCATCCCGATGCTCACCGACACGTACCTGAAGGGCCTGACGGACTTTGACATCGACAGTGCCTACAAGGCATTCCTCAAGAGTGCCGATACCCCGGGCGCCCAGAACAAGATGCGACCGGACGTGGACCCGTACATCGACCGGGGCTACATCCCCCTAGGCTGGTTTGCGCAGGATTTCTCCGGGGATAATTCCGTTTCGCACGCCCTCGAGTACTACATGGCCGATGCTGCCCTTGCCCGCCTGGCCACGGCCCTTGGGCACCCCGAGGATGCCGCCAAGTTCCGTCAGCGTTCGTTGGGATACAAGAACTACTGGTCCGCTGAATACGGCTGCCTGCGGCCGTTGCAGAAGGACGGATCGTTCCTTTCTCCATTCAATCCCCGCCAGGGCGAGAACTTCGAAGCTGTTCCCGGCTTTCACGAGGGAAGCGCCTGGAACTACACCTTCTATGTGCCGCACGACGTGGATGGCTTAATCCGACTTACGGGCGGCTCCAAGGCTTTTGTCAAGAGCCTCAACCGTGTGTTCAACGAAGGTCTCTACGACCCTGCAAACGAGCCGGATATCGCTTATCCGTACCTGTACAGCCGCGTCAAGGGCGAAGCCTGGCGTACCTGGAGCACGGTGCACGACCTGCTGGCCAAGCACTACCACAATGCCCCGAACGGCATCCCCGGCAATGACGACACCGGCACGATGTCGGCCTGGGCCGTGTTCTCAATGATGGGCTTCTACCCCGACTGCCCGGGCGACCCCTCCTACACCCTCACCCTCCCGGTCTTCGACCGCATCGACATCGACCTCCCCGCCGGCAAAACCCTGACCATCCTCAAATCCCCCAAGGCCAAACCCGCCAAAGGCACCACCGTCAAACTCGGCACCCGCAAGCTCTCCACCCCCCGCATCTCCCACGAAGCCCTTGTGAATGCCGGCACGATCAGTTGGCAATAGGGCCTTTCTCTGTCGGCACACTGCTCAGCAAATCAGCAAATAAACTGCGGGAATACAGAATTCCAGCGGTGGAGAAGAGGGTATTCGCTTCGTCCGTGGGGAGGAAGAAACCGCCTTCCGCAGTGAAGACATAGATGTCGAAGGCATAGAAGTCTTTCCCTTCCGGGCCGTCGGTGATGCCGCCGCACACGGCAATTGATGTCATCTCCGGACGGGAGATACGAACAAGGTTGAAGATGTGGTAAATCTTCTCATAGCAGTTTTCCAAGGGGATGGTGCGCCCGGCAGGCCGGACGTCCAAATCATCGCACAAAAAGGCGGCAGGTTCAAATTGAATCATAGTTTTCTTTCGTTTTCCGCAAAGTTCGGGAAGGGAAAGGAAGGTGGCGGTATGATTGCAAGGCTTGCAATGTCGGATTTCCTGCAAGGCTTGCAGACTTTTTGAGGACGGACCGCGAAAAATGCGTATCTTCGTAGGTATGATTGGGCTTGAGGCGAAGATATGGCTTCGGCATTGTCTGGAGGGCG
>JAFZLP010000196.1 GCA_017551405.1 Bacteroidales bacterium | reverse complement strand
GGATTCCTCGAAGATTTCGGAAACGGTCTTTCCGGCCACCTCGGCGACAAGTTCGTCAAGGTCGGCGAAGGGCCATCCCAGCCTTTCGGCCAGGACCTTCCCGGTCGAGGTCTTGCCCGACCCCATGAATCCTGTAAGTGCGAGCGTCAAAACAGTGTAGGTTCTTCGATTATTTCTATGGGCTCTTCCCGCGAGGGTTTGGCGAGAGGGGCTTCCGGTTTCTTTGCCTCGGGCTGCGGAGTTTCGGGAACCGGGATGTCGGTGTCGGTCACTATCTCCACCGGCTCCGGCTGCTCCTCATCTTCCTCCATGTGCAGGGGCTCCGCGAACTCCACTTTCTTTACCTTGTAGCGGTCGTGGCATTTCTTGCCCTTGGCCTGCCAGCCCTTCTTGGCGATCCAGTCTTCGGTGACGATGGTCTCCGGGGCGTGCGAGGAATCCTTGCCGCCGAAAGTGACCGTATAACGGGTATGCAGGTCGTCGGAAAGCGCCACGAGATAGCTCTTGGGCCCGTCCGCGATGAAACTCTGCGGGGTGTTGTCGCTGAGCACGAACGAGAAGCGCTTCACGTAGAAGGCCTTGGCCGCGGCGTCGTAATAGAGCGCCGTGAAGGTCTTTTCGGGGTCGAACTTCTCGATGCGCAGCACATCGCCCTGGTATTTGTTCACAAGGTCGAAGGAAGTGGTGTAGAAGGTGCCGTTCCTGAACACCGCCAGCACCTTGTCTTCGGTGTCGAACTGGCCCAGGTAAAGCCCGCGCCCTTCGTCGTTGAGCTTCTGGATGTCGGGGTCGTACCAGATGTCCTTGCCGGCTATCGTGGAAACGCCCTTCGACTTCATTACTATGTTGCGTATCGCATTCTTGCTCACCAGGTTACCCCTTGCGGTCTTGCTCTTGATGGCAAGGCCGGCGAAGTCGTATTCGAGCGCGGTCTTCTTGAGCTTCTGCTTGGGGCGGAGGTTGATGCGCACGGTTTCGGCCTCGCCGTTGGGATTGGCCGAGAAGTACTCTATCCGGCTGCCTTCGGCGCCCAGGGTGATGTCGTATTCCTTGTCGCGCGTGACGCTGGTCACGGCGAAGCGCTTCGCATAATAGTTGCCGCCCTTGCCGTCGCGGTAGATGACGTTGTATATCATGCGTTCGTCGCCGCGGTCGAAGATGTTGACATAGAGGAGGTCCTTGCCGTAGAAGGCCTTGTCCTCCACCTTCGCGATGCGGTATTTGCCGTCGCGGGCGATGACTATGATTTCGGACATGTCGGAGCAGTCGCAGATGTACTCGCCGCCGTCGTCCTTCTTGAGCCCGATTCCGACGAAACCTTCGGCAAGGTTGGCGGAGAGCTTGGCGTTGTTGTTCACCACCTTGGTGGCCGTGATGGCCTCGAATCCGGTAAGCTCCGTAAGGCGCGGGAAGTCTTTCCCGTAAGTGTCCTTCAGGTGTTTGAACCAGGCTATGGTGTAATCGGTGATGTTGTCGATGTCGTTCTGCACGGCGACCATCTCGGCCTCGATGCGGGCGATCTTCTCGTCGTTGGCCTTGGTGTCGAACTTGGAGATCTTGCGGACCGGCTTCTCCACCAGCTTGAGGATGTCTTCCATGAGGATTTCCTTGCGGAGGAGGTCCTGGTATTCCTTCATGCGGTCGAAGATGTCGCCGAGCTGTTCCTCCCAGGTCTTCTGGTCCTGTTCCAGCACCTTGTAGATGCGGTTTTCGAAGAAAATCTTCTCGAGGGAGGAGTAGTGCCAGTCGTTCTGCAGCTTGTCGAGCCTGATGCGCAGCCGGGCCTCGAGGAGGTCGCGGGTGTGGATGGTGTCGTATTCGAGTATGTCCTTGACGCTCATGAACTCCGGCTTGTTGTTCCGGATCACGCAGGCGTTGGGGACTATGTTGCACTCGCAGTCGGTGAAGGCGTAGAGGGCGTCGATGGTCTTGTCGGGCGATACGTCGCCGGGAAGATGTATGAGGATGTTCACCTTGTCGGTGGTCATGTCCTCTATCTTCTTGATCTTGATCTTTCCCTTGTCCTTGGCCTTCAGGATGGAGTCTATGAGCAGGTGGGTGGTCTTGCCGTACGGGATTTCGGTGATGGCGATGGTGCTCTTGTCTATCTTCTCGATGCGGGCGCGCACCTTCACCGAACCGCCCCTGCGGCCGTCGTTGTACTTGGTGCAGTCGGCGAAACCTCCGGTGGGGAAGTCCGGGTAGATGTCATAGGGCTTGCCCTGGAGGATCTTCACGGATGCGTCCAGCAGCTCGTTGAAGTTGTGGGGGAGTATCTTGCTGGCCATACCTACGGCGATGCCCTCGGTGCCCTGGGCGAGCAGCAGCGGGAAGCGCACCGGCAGTTCGGTGGGCTCCTGGTTGCGGCCGTCGTAGGAATTCATCCAGTTGGTGATTTCGGGGTCGAACACCACCTCCTTCGCGAATTTGGAGAGACGCGCCTCGATGTAACGAGGAGCGGCGTTGGAGTCGCCGGTGAGGATGTTGCCCCAGTTTCCCTGGCAGTCGATGAGCAGCCCCTTCTGCCCCAGCTGCACCAGTGCGCCCAGGATTGAAGCGTCTCCGTGGGGATGGTACTGCATGGCCTGACCGACGATGTTGGCCACCTTGGTGTAGTTGCCGTCGTCCATCCTGAACATGGCGTGGAGCACCCTTCGCTGTACCGGCTTGAGACCGTCCACGATGTGGGGGACGGCCCTCTGCAGGATAACGTATGAAGAGTAATCCAGGAACCAGTCCCTGAACATTCCGGAGAGCTTGAACCGGCGGCTGTCGCTGTCCAGCAGGCGGGTGAATTTGCCCGAAGGGGCGGCATCGTCGTCTACCGGCGCCTCAAGGGCATCGGCGTCAAGCACTTCGTCCTGGATCATTATATCGTCTTCTTCCATATCACTTAATCTTCATATCCGAATTTGCGGAGTTCCCTGCGGCTCTCGCGCCAGTCGGGATCGACCTTCACCAGAATCTGCAGGAACACCTTTTTCTGGAAGAAATCTTCCATGTCCTTTCTGGCCTGGGTGCCGACACGCTTGAGCGCGGCTCCGCCCTTGCCTATCACGATTCCCTTCTGGGTTTCGCGCATCACGTAGATGATGGCGCCGATCTCGTAGCGCTCCTCCTCTTCCTTGAACGACTCTATCTCCACCTGGCAGGAGTAGGGGATTTCCTCGCGGTAGTTGAGGAGTATTTTCTCCCTGATGATTTCGCTGGCGAAGAAGCGGAGGTTGCGGTCGGTGAACGTGTCCTTGTCGTACCAGGCGGGGGCTACGGGAAGATGCTCCACGACGCTGTCGAGGACGGTCTGCACCCCGAACTTCTCCTTGGCCGAGACGGGTATCACCACTGCGCCCGGAATCTGCTCTTTCCAATAGCCCATAAGCTCCTGGACCTTCAGCTGGTCGCTGAGATCTATCTTGTTGATT
>JAFZLP010000195.1 GCA_017551405.1 Bacteroidales bacterium | reverse complement strand
GGGTTCCCGGCACCGACCACGCTTCCATAGCCACGGAAAACAAGGTCGTCGCCAAGCTCAAGGGCATGGGCATCGAAAAGCAGGACATCTCCCGCGAGGAGTTCCTCAAATACGCCTGGGAATGGAAAGAGGAGCACGGCGGTATAATCCTCGAGCAGCTCCGCAAGCTCGGCGCCTCGTGCGACTGGGACCGCACCAAGTTCACCATGGAGCCCGCGCTCAACAAGGCGGTCACTGCAACTTTCGTGTACTTCTACAACAAAGGCTTGATATACAGGGGAGTGCGCATGGTCAACTGGGATCCCGAAGGCCATACCGCAGTGAGTGACGAGGAAGTCATCCACCAGGAGACCAAGAGTCATCTCTACCATGTGAAGTATTTCCTCTCAGACGGCAGCGGCAAGTATCTCACCATCGCCACCACCCGTCCCGAGACCATCATGGCCGACGCCGCCATCTGCATCAATCCGGGCGACGAACGTTACGGATGGCTTCGCGGCAAAAAGGTGCTGGTGCCCCTCGTGAACAGGGAGATTCCCGTTATCGAAGACGATTACGTGGACATGGCGTTCGGTACCGGCTGCCTTAAGGTCACCCCGGCCCACGACGCCCACGACTATGAAATAGGCATGAGGCACAATCTGCCCGTGCTCGAAATAATAGACGATCACGGCCGCCTTAACGAAAAGGCCGTCGTCTGCGTCGGAGAAGACCGCTTCGTCGCACGCGAGAACGTGGTCAGGATGCTCCAGGAACAGGGCAACCTCGACAAGATAGAAGACTACACTTCGCCCGTGGCCTATTCCGAGCGCAGCCACGCCGTCATCGAGCCCAAGCTCAGCACGCAGTGGTTCCTCAAGATGGAAGACCTCGCCAAGATGGCCCTGGAATGCGTGGAAAGCGGGCGCATCAAGCTCATACCCGACAAATACAGGGCAACATACCGCCACTGGATGGAGACCGCCCACGACTGGTGCATCTCGCGTCAGCTCTGGTGGGGCCAGCGCATCCCGGCGTGGTATCTGCCCGACGGGCGCTTCGTGGTGGAGGAAACTCCCGAAAAGGCCCTTGAAGCGGCGCAGAAGCTCCAGCCGGGCATCACCATGGCCGAGCTGAAGCAGGACGAAGACGTCCTCGACACCTGGTTCAGCAGCTGGCTCTGGCCCATCAGCGTGTTCGACTCCGACCGCCCCGGGCATCCTGAGCACAAGCCCAACCGCGACCTGTCGTATTACTATCCCACCAACGACCTCGTAACCGGCCCCGACATCATTTTCTTCTGGGTCGCGCGCATGGTCATGGCGGGCGGCGAGTTCATGAATGATATCCCGTTCCGCAACGTCTATTTCACCGGCATAGTCCGTGACAAGCAGGGCCGCAAGATGAGCAAGCAGCTCGGCAACAGCCCCGACCCGCTGGTGCTCATCAAACAGTACGGCGCCGACGCCGTCCGAATCGGCATGCTGCTGTGCTCATCCGCCGGCAACGACATCTTCTACGATGAGAGCATGATCGAGCAGGGGCGCAACTTCTGCGGCAAGATATGGAATTCCTGGAGGCTCGTCAGCGGCTGGAGGGTCGACGACGGCGCCGCCCAGCCCGAATCTGCCCGCGTGGCGGTGAAGTGGTTCGACAACCTGCTTTCCCGCACCATCTGCGAGGTGGAGGAGTTCTACTCCAAGTTCCGCATTTCCGACGCCCTGATGGCCATTTACCGCCTGTTCTGGGACAGCTACTGCAGCTGGTACCTCGAAATGGTTAAGCCCGCCTTCGGCGAGGCCGTCGACCGCCGCACCTACGACGCCACCGTCACATTCTTCGACAAGCTCCTGAAGCTTATCCATCCCGTCATGCCGTTCATCACCGAAGAGCTGTGGCAGAGCATGGACAAGCGCCGCGAAGGCGAGACCATCATGTTCCAGGGCGCTCCCGTGGCCGGTCCGGTCGATGATATATTCCTTGCGGCCTTCGAGACCGCCCAGGGCATGATCGCGGGCGTCCGCGGAGTCAGGGCCCAGAAGCAGATAGCCCCGAAACAGCCACTCGACCTTTACGTGGCCGGCGAGACCCTCCCGGAACTCGACCCGGTGATGGAGAAGCTCGCAAACGCGAAGGTCTTCAGAGGTACCGCGGAAGGGCCGGTGAGCAGCTTCCTTGTAGGCACCGTGCAGTGCAGCGTCCCCATGAGCGGACTCGTGGACACTACCGGCGAGAAAGCCCGCCTGGAGGCCGAACTCGAGCACCAGAAGGGTTTCCTCGAAAGCGTCCGCCGCAAGCTCGGCAACGCATCCTTCGTGGCCCATGCTCCCGCAGCGGTGGTGGAAGGTGAACGCAAGAAAGAGGCCGACGCCCTTTCCCGCATCGAAGCCCTCGAAAAATCCCTGGCAGCCCTCGGTTAATGATACGCTTCGAAGACAGCATCAAGGTCCGCTACTACGACTGCGACCATATGGGGGTGATGCATCACAGCAATTACCTCCGTTACTTCGAGAGCGCCCGCGACGACATGATGGAGTCGTGGGGCTATACCCTCGAGCAGTGCGAGAAGGACGGCATTTACCTACCGGTAGTGAAGGCTGAACTCCGCTACCACCGTCCTGCGGTCAGCGGCGAGGTGGTGAGGATTACCGCCGAAATCCCCGAACTCCCTCTGGCTAAAATACATGTCAGGCAGCAGATGTTCAACGCCGAGGGCGAGCTCTGCTGCGAGGCGGAGATCACGCTCGGATTCCTTTCGGCTGCTACCGGCCGCCCTGTCCGTTGCCCCGAAAAGCTGGCCGCCCTGATGGAACGGCTCTCGGAGTAGCATGGTAAGCATCAACAATCTCACGGTCGCATTCGGCAGCTACGTCCTGCTGGATGCGATTTCGTTTCATATCTCCGACGGCGAGAAGATAGGCCTCGTAGGCAAGAACGGGGCGGGGAAGAGTACCCTGATGAAGATAATCCTCGGCATTGAGAAGCCCGATTCCGGGCGCATCGAGATGCCAAGGGAGCAGACGATGGGGTATCTGCCCCAGATTATGGAACACGGCAGGGGCCTGAGCGTCCTGGCCGAGGTCCGGAAAGCCTGTCCCGACGCGGCCCCCGGCGAGGCCGAGAAAATACTCCGCGGCCTGGGATTCCTGCCGGACGAGCTGGAACGCGCCACCGAAACCTTCTCGCAGGGCTGGAACATGAGGATAGAGCTTGCCAAGATCCTGCTTGCAAAACCTTCTCTTCTGCTCCTGGACGAGCCTACCAACCATCTGGATATCGAGTCCATCGAATGGCTGGAGGACTATCTGAAGGCCTATAAAGGGGCAATACTCGTAGTTTCGCACGACCGCAAGTTCCTCGACGGGGTCACAAGCCGTACCGTGGAGATAATGCTCGGACATCTGTACGACTACAAGGTGCCCTATTCGCAATATGTGGAGCTACGGAAGGAACGCATAGCCCAGCAGACGGCCGCATATGAGAACCAGCAGAAGATGATAGCCAAGACGGAGGAGTTCATCAGGACCTTCCGCTACAAGCCCACCAAGAGCAACCAGGTGCAGAGCCGCATCAAGGCGCTGGAGAAGCTGGAGAGGATAGAGATAGACGAAACCGACAATTCCACCCTGCACGTGAAGTTCCCTCCCGCCAGCCGTACTGGCGACGTGGTGTACAGGTGCACCGGTCTCGAAGCCGGCTATCCCTCGGAATCCGGCGGCATTAAGATAGTCTTCAGCGGAGCCGACGTGGAGATCCGCAGGGGGGAGAAGGTGGCGTTTGTCGGGCGCAACGGCGAGGGCAAGACAACCCTTATGAGGGTGATAGCGGGGGAGCTGGAGCCCATCTCCGGGGAATCTAAACTTGGACATAATGTCGACCTGGGTTACTTCGCTCAGAATCAAGAAGATATATTAGATCCGAATGATACCGTCTGGAGCACCGTGGAACGCATCTGCCCTGCTGAAATGCGCACCCGCCTGAGAGACCTCCTGGCCCAGTTCCTGTTCCGCGGGGACGACATTGACAAGAGGGTGAAAGTGCTGAGCGGAGGCGAGAGGGCGCGCCTGGGCATGGCCAGGCTGATGCTGCAGAGCCGTAACGTGCTTGCCCTGGACGAGCCTACCAACCACATGGACATTGCATCCAAGGACATACTGAAGCAGGCTTTGCAGGCCTACGACGGGACCGTGATCATAGTATCGCACGACCGTGATTTCCTGGACGGACTGGTGGACAAGGTGTACGAGTTCCGGGGCGGCAGGGTGAAGGAGCATCTGGGCGGCGTACAGGATTTCCTCCGCAAGCTCAGGATAGACACGCTCCAGGAGCTGGACAGGAAGGAAGTTCCGACGGCGTCATCAGCGGCTGAAACGGCTGCCGGGGCACAGCCTGTACAGGACTATGGCCAGCTTCGCGCAAAATCTAAAGAAGAGAAGAAGAAAAGGCAGCGTATCGAGTTCTTGGAGAAGGAGATAGCTAAGGACGAAAAACGCATGAAAGAGATCGAGGCCGTGCTCATGGCGCCCGGGAAGGACGACGATATAATCGAACTTACCAGGGAGTATCTCGAACTCAAACGGGATGCTGAAGTCTGGACGGAAGAATGGGTAACACTAAATGACTGACCTATGAAAGAACAGCTGATCCGAGTCAGGGGACACCGCCTCAGTTTCTGGGAGGACGGCAGGATGGTATTCGAGACCTATTGCGGCTACGGCCGGAACGGATTCACGTCCGACAAGAGGGAAGGGGACGGCTGCACCCCCCTGGGAACCTTCGGCGTCACGCTCGCCTTCGGAACCGGGCGCAATCCAGGTACTGCGCTGGAATACAGGCAGATAGGCCCGTTGTCCTACTGGTCCGGCGAAAGGGAAAGCTATAATACCTGGGTGGAGTTGGAATCCGATTCCACGCCGATGCCGGCAAGCGAACGCCTCTGGGACTATCCCACCCAGTACAGATACGCGATGTTCATAGGCTACAACGCCGAAAGGCCCGAATGGGGCAGGGGATCAGCCATTTTTCTCCACTGCCGGGCAACTGACCACTGGAGCACTGCCGGCTGCATCAGCATAGCCAGGGCAAAGATGCTCCGCCTGCTCCGGGAATGTCGTCCCGGAGTGAGGATTTCCATAGAGGAAAACTAGATATTCTGCACGTGCTCGAGGATCTCCGGCGACGGCAGCTGGGCGGGGGAGACTTTGGTTATTGCTCCGCCGAAGACCAGTACCGCGAACAGGAGGATAAGCAGGATGATGATGGTGAGGCATCCGCATCCGAGCTTGAGTCCGCCCTTTGCACCCCTCCATGCAGCCTCACTTTCCTCTCCGTTTCTGGAGAAAACCAGGCCGATTATGGCTCCGATGGCCATCAAAGTCAGAATAAAATAGAACATATCCCTAGTAATTTATAAGTTGCTGACAATCAATTGATTCTGAATATAATAAGAATCGTTTATGATTTACATTTATTCGCGAAACAATTTTGTTATATAGTATAACAGATTTGTTTTATTATCTTTATTTCAGCGTTTTATCATATTAATAATGTAACGCCTCAAAGTATCGAGGGAAGAAGCCGCAAAACGCTCGATATTGCGCTTTCTGTCACCTTTGTAACGGTACCTTTCAGTCACTGTGCCGTCGGGTCCGCTCACTCCGACCCATACCGTACCGGCAGGTTCATGTTCATCCCCGGTGGCATCCGCCCACCCGGTGGTGGCAACGGCGAAGCTGCTCCCGAACAGGGCCCTCGCCCCTTCTGCCATCGCGGCGGCGACCTCGCTGCTGACTATGCCTTTCTCTTCTATCACTTCACGCGGTACTCCCAGGACCTTGACTTTGACATCTGCCGAATAGGCGGTGACGCTGCCGAGGAAATAACCGGAGGATCCGCTCACAGAGGTGAACAGATGGGCGATCTCCCCGCCCGTGCAGGACTCGGCGGCTGCCACGGTGAAGCCTCCGTCGCGCAGAATGCGGCCTAAAGCGGCCTCCATGGTGTCGTCTTCGTATGAATAGACCTTGTCTCCAAGATATGGCTTCAGAGCCTCTATTTGGGCTGAAATGCGCTTTTCCTCCGTTTCTCTGTCGCCTCCGTATATGGAAAGGCGCAGGCGCACGCCCGTGAGGGGGTTAGGGAGGTAGGCAAGGTGGATGTCTTCGGGGAGCGCATCTTCCCACGGTTCAATGAGCTTGGACAGTGCGGATTCGGCTAAACCATAGACCATCAGGCTCTTATGGTAGATGCTCGAGGTGGGGAAGTGAGTGCGGATGTCCTCTATGACGTCGGCAAGCGCAGCTTCGGTCTCGTAGGGCACCCCAGGCATGGCATAGAGGGCTGCAGGGTGGCCGAAACGATCTTCCGGGAAATGGAAGACCATGATGGGGGCAGTACCGCGCCGGTTCACTATCACCTCGCAGTTTTCGGGCACGTCCGCCTGGCGGAGATTGATGTCCAGCACGTCCAGGCCGCGGGAGTGGAGGATCTCATATACAAGCCTTTCCTGGCCCTCGTGACGCACGTACCGGCGGCTTCCGCTCAGCTCGGCAAGGGCGTCCTTGGTGATGTCGTCCTTTGTGGGGCCAAGCCCCCCTGTCGAGATAACTATCTGATTCATTGACAGTTCCTCGCTCAGACGCCGGATAATCTGGCTGCGGTCGTCGGCTATGGAAACCATATCCCCGACCCTGACGCCTGCTTCTCCAAGCGCCTTTGAAATGAGGGAAGAATTGGTGTCGACGATTTGACCGATGAGGATTTCATCGCCTATAGTGCAGATACCGGCTGTAACCATCTATTTGACTTTCAAAGATTTAAGTATCTTCCTGGGGAGAGAGCGCCTGAACCTGCCTGAGGAAGCGTCGAGGGCTATGAGGGAAGCTCCTGCGGAGAACAGTTCAACCGCTTCCGACGCCTTGTTGACGCCTGTCAGGGCGACAACGGGGAACCTTCCCCTGGTAAATTCATTGATGGCAGCGACCTGCCTCGTACCGCCGGAAGTCACAATGCCGTCCACCCCGTTCATAAGGCAATAGTCCAGGATGGGCTCCAGCTCTTCCCGGCCAAGCAGACGGGACAGCTGAAGCAGGATGGGACGTACCGTATCATAGCTCAAGCGCGTGTTGAGCACAGGATCGGTAATTCCCTGAATGAAATCAAGTTCGTGAATCGAGCCAAGGCTTTCATCAGAGAAGTCCAGGATAAGCATGTCTGCAAAATCGTACGCATATTCGAATGCGTTCAGATAGTCTCTCTGGACTTCGTCCTCGGTAGTGCTCCCGGGGTTTTTAGTGATGACGATGCCGACGGGGATGGACGCCGGAATATGGCGCTGAAGGCTGTTCACAGCCGCCCTGATACCGTTTTTTTCGCCATAAGCCAGCGGTCCGATGAGCTCGAAGGAGCACCCCAGGGCCGAGAAGGCCCTGCGGTAGTCCGCAAGGGTATCGAACGGGGCCGAAACACCAACGGGATTGCGGAACCGCAGATCCATGACCTCGGTGGAAAGCCTGAGGGAATCCTCATTGTGGAGGACACGGCTCAGGCCCCTTGCAAAAGAGCTGTATCTCAGTAACCTCAAACCGGCTTTGTACATGATGAGTACAAAGATAGAAAATTATTTGAGTTCCTGGAAGGTATTGTCGTCGTAGAATACGACTATCTTGGAGATAGAATGCTGTTTTACAATATGTTGCTCCTTCTTGGATGAAGTAACGCTTTCGATTCTGGGAGGCAATGC
>JAFZLP010000194.1 GCA_017551405.1 Bacteroidales bacterium | reverse complement strand
TCCGAGCTTCAGGCTTCCGGCCGCCGCTATGCCACCATCAGCTACGGCATGCTCGAGGGTACCCGCATCCAGTCCACCTTCCTCAGGCACGCCAGCACCGGCGGAACCACCCGCTTCCTGCTCGCCTCGGAGAACGAATCCTTCGTGAACGACGCCATCCGCAACATGAACGTGCTGGCTTTCAGAAAGCAGGACGTGGTGCTCTACGCCACTTCCAGGCTGCGCAATTACGCCACCGTGGAAGCAGAGAACCTGCACAACGTAAAAACGCACATTTCAGCCACTTACCACATCGACTACTCCGACCGTGACGTGCAGGCGTTCGTGCTCTCGTACAGGGCCCTCTTCGGCGGCGAACCCAACTCCTTCGCCTTCCACGGCTACGACACCATGCGCTGCTTCACGCAGATGTGCGCCACCCTGGGCCGCGGCTGGTTCTACAGGCTCGCGGACAACGGCTGGAGCGGGCTCCAGACCAACTTCGGCTTCAAGGATACGGAGACCGCCGGACAGGTCAATACCGCCGTGCGCCGTGTCATCTACACTCCTGATTATCAAGTAGTTCTTCAATAAGATGAAAAAGACCCTGCTTCTGCTCGCAGCTCTGCTTGTGGGCATATCGTCGTTTGCCGACGGCTTTGACGACTATTTCGAGAACGCCACCCTCAGGCTCGACTATATGTTCTCCGGCACCGCCAAAACCCAGCACATCGCGTTCCTGGAAGCCTACCGCACCGAAGTCTGGGCGGGTCGCCGCTCCCACCTGGAGAAGCCCCTCCTCGCCGGTAACGGGGAGATAGCGGTACGCGACGCCGCCACCGGCAAGCTGCTGTATTCCAATTCCTTCTCTTCCCTGTTCCAGGAATGGCAAAACACCGAGGAGGCTACTAAAACGGAGCGGGGATTCGAGAACTGCTTCCAGGTTCCCTGGCCCAAGAAGCCGGTCACAGTGACCGTAACCCTTAAAGACAAATACCGCAAGGTCACCTGCCGGATGACGCATCCGGTGGATCCTTCCGACATCCTCATCCGGCCTCTCAAGGCCAGGAACGCCTACAGGCAGATCCTGGGAGGCGGCTACTGCGCCGACAACATCGACGTCGCAATCGTGGGCGACGGCTACTCCAGATACGACCTGAACAAGTTCTATGCAGACGCCTACAGGGCGGTGGAGGCCATCACCGGCCACGAACCCTTCAAGAGCCTGGCCGACAAGTTCAACTTCGTGGCGGTGGCGGCGGTATCCGAAGACTCGGGAGTCAGCGTCCCTCACGACAGCATCTGGAGAAGCACTTGTCTGTCAAGCCATTACGATACCTTCTACACGGAGCGTTACCTCACTACCTCGAGCATGAGGGACCTTTATTTCCAGCTTGCAGGCATCCCCTTCGAGCATATAATTGTGCTGGTGAACACGCCCAACTACGGAGGCGGCGGCATTTATAATTCAGTGACCCTCGCAGCCAGCGACCATCCCACCTTCCAACAGGTCCTGGTGCACGAATTCGGCCACGAGTTCGGAGGCCTGGCGGATGAGTATTTTTACGACGACCAGTTCGACGTAAGCTATCCCGCGAAAGTGGAGCCGTGGGAGCCCAACATCACCACCCTCACCGATTTCAAGAGCAAATGGAGCGACATGCTGCCTGCCGGCGTAAAGATTCCCACCAAGCCCGATCCCGAGTGGAAAGGCGTGGACGTGCGCAAGATATGGAAAGACCTCAGCCAGGAGCAGAAAGACGCCCTCAACATCAAGCTCGGAGTCTATGAAGGCGCTGGATATCAGTCGAAAGGCGTCTACAGGCCGGTCCAGGAGTGCCGCATGAAGATAAACGAGTGCGAACGGTTCTGCCCGGTGTGCTCGCGCGCGATTGAAAATATGGTTCGGTATTATACCGAAAATTAGTTATATTTGCATGTTATGAAAATCACACGGGCAACTTTCGCAGGCAGCAGCACAAGAGTGGACCAGCAGCCTTCGAAAAGGCTGCCCGAGTTTGCTTTCATAGGGCGTTCCAACGTCGGCAAATCCTCCCTCATCAACTCCCTCACCGGGGTGAGGGGTCTCGCCAAGACCTCCTCCACTCCCGGCAAGACAAAGCTCGTCAACCACTTCCTCATCAACGACTCCTGGTATCTGGTGGACCTGCCAGGCTACGGTTTCGCCCGCATGCCCCAGAAAGACCGCGAAGAGCTCAGGAAGATAATCTACGACTACCTGGACAATTCAACCGGGCTGGTGCTGCTGTTCGTGCTCATCGACTCCCGCCACGACATCCAGCAGAACGACTTCGATTTCATCAACTCCCTCGGCGAGGCAGGAGTGCCCTTCGCCCTGGTATACACCAAATGCGACAAGCTGGGGTCCGGCGCGCTCAAGGCGCAGATGGACCGCAACGCAGCCATGCTCTCCAGCCGCTGGGAAGAGCTCCCTCCGGTCTTCACCACCTCCTCGCTTAACGGCAAGGGCCGTGAAGAGCTCATCTCCTACATAGGCATCGTCCTCAACTCCCTCAAGGCAAAATCAAATTAACTACATAGCTTTATGCAACACGAACACAGAATGATGGTTTTCACCTGCGATGCGTCCAGGGCTTTCGCGGAAAAAGTAGTCAGGCGTCTGAAGAAACTCGACATCGACGACGAGGACAAGGTCCGGCTCGGCAATCTTGAAGTCAAGCATTTCTCGGACGGCGAATTCCAACCGTATTATCACGACAGCGTGCGCGGCGCCACGGTGTTCCTCATCCAGAGCACCATCGCCCCGTCCGACAACCTGATGGAACTGCTTCTCTGCATCGACGCAGCCAAGCGCGCCTCCGCCTCCAAGGTCATTGTGGTTTGCCCGTATTTCGGATGGGCGCGCCAGGACCGCAAGGACAAGCCCCGCACCAGCATCGGCGCCAAGGTGGTGGCCAATCTGCTCCGCGCGGCAGGTGCCGACCGCATCATGACCTGTGACCTCCATGCCGACCAGATCCAGGGCTTCTTCGACATCCCGGTAGACCATCTCATGGCCAGCAACCTGTTCATCCAGGTCATCCAGGAGCTGGGGCTGCCCAACCTCTCCATCGCATCTCCCGACATAGGCGGTTCCAAGAGGGCCAACTTCTACGCCAACACCATCAAGAAGCTGTCCGGCGAAGAACCCCCCATCATCATCTGCCACAAGACCCGCAAGGTCCAGAACGAAGTGGACACCATCAGGGTCATCGGCGACGTCGAGGGCAGGGACGTCGTGATCGTGGACGACATTATCGATACCGCCGGCACGCTGTGCAAGGCAGCCACCGAGCTCAAGAGGCAGGGTGCCTCCAGCGTCCGCGCCTGCGCCACCCACGCCCTCCTGAGCGGTAGCGGGGTCGAGAAGATAGAGGCTTCCGACATCGACGAAGTCTACGTCACTGACACTGTCCCCCAGCCCGCCGGAAAGCTCGACAAGTCCACCAAGATCCACGTGGTGAGCATGTCCGAGCTCTTTGCGATGATGATGCGCAACGTATACATGTACGAGCCCATCAGCCCCGTATTCCATCAGGACTATTAGTGCATGAAGGTCTTCCTGGCGGCGGTCATACTAGTGGCATTCTGCGTTGCCATCATGTGCGTGGGAATCCTTTTCGGCAGAAAGTTCCCCAGCTCCGATGTCGACGACAACCCCGAACTGAAAAAGAGGGGCATCAGCTGCTACAGGCATGAAGACGCCAGGCTTCAGGGCAAAGGAAACCGGACTTCGGGAGTGCAGTGCGACGGCAATTATTCGGCCTCCTGCAAAGGATGCGCATTTTTTGATTTGGAAAAACAGACACGACAATGAGTTTAGTAGCGATAGTAGGCCGCCCCAACGTGGGCAAGAGCACCCTTTTCAACCGTCTCGTAGGCATGAGACAGGCCATAGTCGACGACACTTCCGGAGTCACCCGCGACCGCCATTACGGCAGGTCAGACTGGAACGGCCGGGAATTCTCGGTGGTCGATACCGGAGGCTACGCAGTGGGTTCCGAAGACGTTTTTGAAGCCGCCATCCGCCGTCAGGTGGCCATCGCCATCGACGAGGCCGATGTAATAATCTTCATGGTGGAGGCTGCCACCGGCGTGACCGATTACGACGCCGGCATCGCCGACGTGCTCCGCAGGAGCAAGAAGCCCGTCATCCTCTGCGTGAACAAGGTGGACACCGGCGAAAAGATGTACGACTCCTACCAGTTCTACAGCCTGGGCCTGGGCGATGTGTACAGCATCTCCGCCGCCAACGGCAGCGGCACCGGCGACCTCATGGACGCGGTGGTGAAGGCGCTTCCCGAAGAAAAGGACGAGGCCGACCCGTACGCCAGCCTGCCAAGGGTGGCCATAGTCGGAAAGCCCAACGTGGGCAAATCCTCCCTCACCAACGCCCTGCTGGGCGAGGAGCGCAACATCGTCACCCCCGTCGCCGGCACCACCCGCGACAGCATCGAGACCCACTACAACAAGTTCGGCCACGAATTCATGCTGGTCGACACCGCCGGCATACGCAAGAAGGCCAAGGTCAACGAAGACCTGGAGTTCTACTCGGTGATGCGCTCCATCAGGGCCATCGAGCATTCGGATATCTGCGTGATGATGATAGACGCCACCACCGGCATGGAGGCCCAGGACATGAACATTTGGAACCTCATCCTCCGCAACCGCAAGGGCTGCGTGCTGGTGGTCAACAAATGGGACCTTTTCATCAAGGACTCCAAGACCCTGAACGAGTACACCAAG
>JAFZLP010000038.1 GCA_017551405.1 Bacteroidales bacterium | reverse complement strand
TCGGGGGAAAGGCCGTTGTACCATTTTTCAAAGGCGGCCCTGGCCAGTTCGTCCTGGACCACGATGTACAGCGAGTCGAGTTTTACCAGGTCGGTGGAATCCTGCCTTGCCGCAAGCGTGTCCTTTGCCTCCCAGTGGAGTTTTTCGGACTGGCGGAGGGAGTCGGACACCTCCACGTGGGTGAGGGAGTCCATGAGGGCCACATAGTATTTGTAGCGGAACGGGTCGATGAGGCGCAGGGAGTCGGGGGCGTGAAGGGTGTCGCGGGCCGTGAGGAGAGTGTCGCCAGAAGCCCCGTAATTGCCCTTCATGGCAGCCAGGATGCTGTCGCTGAGGGCCACCTCGCCGAGGTCGCCCTTGCGGTTGAGCTTGTAGGCGTCTTTCTGGTATATGACGGTGTCCTGCACGGGTATCTCCAGGTCGAAGGTCTTGTGAACCGGTCTCGATGTGGAGAGACTGGCGGCAAGGGCCGCACCCATTACCGCTGCAGGGAACAATATGTTTTTCAAAACACTCACAGTCTGCAAAAATACCTATTTTTTTTGATTATCTTTGCGGTATATGGAACGCTTGGTCAAACTTTACAGGGATCGCTTCGGCCGGGAGCCGGAGGAAGTGGCCCTTCTTCCCCTCAGCGGCAGCGCCCGCAAATATTACAGGATGAGCGGAGCCGGTGAGCCCGTGATAGGCTGTCTGGGTACCAATCTCAAGGAAAACCGCGCCTTCCTGGCCATAGACACCGCCATGAGGGCGGCGGGGGTGAACGCTCCCGAAGTGTATTCAGTAAGCGACGACGGCTACGCCTATCTTCAGGAAGACCTCGGGGGAGGGCAGCTCTTCGAACTGCTGGGGCCTTCCATCGCCGCAGGCCGCTTCTCTTCAGAAGAGATAACCTGGCTCAAGTCCGTTATGGCCGCCCTGCCGCTCGTGCAGTTCGGCACCGGCCGCGGCGTCGACTGGGGGGTGTGCTTCCCCGACCGCGAGTTCAACGCGCGGATGGTCAACTTCGACATCAACTATTTCAAATACTGCTACCTCAAGGAAAGCGGCGTCGATTTCGACGAAATCGCCCTTCAGGACGACATCGACACCCTCTGCGCGGATGCCCTGGCGCCCTTCGGGCAGACTTTCATGTACCGCGACTTCCAGGCCCGCAACATCATGATGCGCGACGGGCAGCCCTGGTTCATCGACTTCCAGGGTGGCCGCAGGGGCCCCGTACAGTACGACCTCGCCTCCTTCCTCTTCAACGCCGGCACCCATTTTTCGAAAGAACTCCGCTCAGAGCTTGAAGACGTCTACATCGACGCCCTGAAGGAATTCATGCCCGTGCAGCGCGAGCAGTTCATGGAGCAGTACCGCCTCATCACGCTCGTGCGGCTCCTGCAGGAGTTCGGGGCCTACGGCTTCCGCGGCCTCATAGAGCGCAAACAGCTCTTCATCGACTGCATCCCTCCGGCACAAAAGGTTCTGGGAGAGCTGGTTGCGGAGCCGTTCCCGCGCTATCCGCACCTTACGGACGTGCTTCGCAGGGTCGCTGCCGACGAAGGCGGAATTTGCAGGAATATTCTGTAACTTTGTCGGCGTTATGGCAAAATCTTTCTTCGACAACCTCTGGGACAAGAGCAAGGACGGCAGCAAGGGCGACAGGCGCGGTTTCCTGCGTTTCGTCATAATCGCCACCGCCATCTTCGTGATTATCCTTCTGGTCAAGAAAGACTCCATAATCAACTGGGCCCGGAGCGGTGTGGAGCTCGGGCGCCAGAAGAGGGAAATGGAGTATTACCGCCGCGAAATCAAAAAACTGGACCTCCAGATAGAAGGCCTTTCCACCAATCGCGATTCGATGGAAACATACGCCCGGGAGCAGTTCCATTTCGCCAAGCCCGGGGACGACGTCTACATTCTCGAAAAATAATCAGGCGGCGGGGAACAGCGGTTCCACCGGGTCGCAGTTGCCCTGGGGCGACTGCGGCTTTATCTTCCTGAATGCCAGTATCACACCGGCAAGCACTGCCAGAGCCAGTACGAACCAGCCCCAGTAGCTGTTCCCGAGGATGTCCTTCCAGTTGTCGGCCTCGGCGAATTCCGGAATCTGCCCTATTATGAGAGCCACCGTGTTGTTCGCAAAATGCATCAGCATGGTGAGCTTGAGCGAGCCGGTTTTGTAGTAGACGTAGCCGAACAGGCAGCCCAGGATGAAGGCCGGAATGGCCTGCCAGGGGTTCAGGTGGATGAGGGCGAAGAACGCCGCCGAAATCACTATCGCCCAGACGGGTTTGGTCTTGCGGGAGTTCAGAAGGCCGCGGAGGATCATGCCCCTGCACAGCCATTCTTCGAAGAACGGGGCCATTATGCTCACGCACAGGAAGTCCACCCACAGTTCGCCTCCGGTGAGGCTCTGCATTACGCTCTCGAGCCATTCGGGCATCGGGGGCAGCAGGGCGCTGACCGCATCCGAGGAGAAGCTGGCGGCGATGGTTCCGACCACCACCAGGATGGCGCACAGCAGGGCGCCGAGGGGGGCGAAGTTGTTGCTGTCGAGCTTGAACCCCTGCCTTTCGTATGAGTAGCCGCGGCTCTTGTAGGCGGCGTACATCATGGCGGGGATGAACTGGAGGGGATAGGCGATCAGCATGGCGTACTCGGTTCCGGCCTCGCGCCCCATGGCAAGGGTGAAGACCGAAGTGACGAGGGTGCCGACCAGGGTGCCGGCGATGAGCCACGCTATGAGGATGAATATTTCAGCCACGCCCGGCACATACCAGGCGTGGTTTTCGAGAACCCTGAAGTTCCCGCGTTTGAACGGGTTGGCCATATCAATAGAGCGGGGACGGGTATACTCCCTTCTTAACGAGGTCGGCGAATTTCGCCACCACGCCGGGACGGTCTTCCTTGTAGGTGACCCCGAACCAGTGGGACGGAGTGGAGAGGACCTCGCAGACGGCTTCGCCTCCCTTGATGATGCAGTCTACTGCGTAAGGGATGTAGTACTCGCTCTTGAGCTCCTGGCCGTGCTCCTGGAGGAAGGTCTTGAAGGAGGCCTCGCTCTTCTGGAAATAGTCCGGGGTGAAGCCCCACATATTCATGGAGCAGAGGGCCTTGGCGGCCAGTTTCACGTGCTGTTCGCCGGTGACGGAATTGTTGCCGTAGACATTGCCGTCTTCTTCCTTGGCGATGCTAAGGTGCTCGGCGATGCCGGTGAGGATGTTCTTGTCGTCGTAGAAGCAGATGCCGCGGGACACACTGCCGTTTTCGGACAGGGTGTTCTCCAGTTCGAAGCCGACGATGCAGAAAGCGCCTTCCTTGCCGTCGTGGGCGCGACACCAGTCTGCCAGAATCTTGAAGGAGTCTTTGCCGTAGAAGTCGTCTCCGTTGATGACGGCGAAGGGTTCATGGATGACATCTTTGGCCATCAGTACGGCGTGGGCGGTGCCCCAGGGCTTCTGGCGCTCCGGATTCACGGGATAGCCCGCAGGAATCTTTTCCAGTTCCTGGGTGACGAAGACGAACTCAAGGGGCTCTCCGTCGATGGCCTTGACGTTGCCGTACTGCTTGCGGACATGCTTTTCCATGTCTTCCTTGAAATACTCACGCACGATGTAGACTATCTTGCCGAAGCCCGCCCTTACGGCGTCGTAGATAGAATAGTCGATGATGGTTTCTTCGTTGGGGCCGAGGCCGTCCATCTGCTTGAGCCCGCCGTAGCGGCTGCCCATACCTGCTGCAAGTACAAGAAGTGTTGGTTTCATATGGTTATGTTTTAATTGTCCGGATTACAAATATACTATTTTCCCGCGGAAAAAACTTATTTTTGTGTCAGTATGAAAGCTCTTATCTTTGCCGCAGGTCTAGGAACCAGGCTCAAACCGCTCACCGACAGCATTCCAAAGGCGCTGGTGCCGGTCGGGGGAGTGCCCATGCTGGAAAGGGTCATCCTCAAGTTCAAGGAGGCCGGCTTCACTGAAATGGTAGTAAACACCTGCTATTTCGCCGACAAGGTGGAGAAGTTCCTTGCGGAAAAAGGCAATTTCGGCCTGGATATCCGCATCTCGCGCGAGCCGGGTCCGGAGCCGTTCGAAACCGGCGGAGGCAT
>JAFZLP010000193.1 GCA_017551405.1 Bacteroidales bacterium | reverse complement strand
GGCCTTTGCCACGCCCTTCGTGCCGGCAGATGCCTTCTTCGGCTCCACCGTCATCTCCTTCATGGTGTTCCATTCCCCGCACGCGGGGCACCTTCCCAGGAACTGGGGATACTCGTTTCCGCAATTGGTGCAGTACCAAACAGTCTTCGTCTTGGCCATAACGTTCAAAGATACAAAAAAAACTGCCGGTCGCGAAATAACTTCGGGACCGGCAGGGTCATTAATGAAAAGTACTGGTCAGGTATACTGTTCAGATCTTGTCTTTATACTTTTCGTAAAGTTCTGCGGCAATGGCCTTTGCGTCGCCTGCCGGCTTGGCCGGGAAGGTTCCGGTGCGGTCGGTCCACCAGCTCTTCTCAAATGTGGTGACATCCTCGCAGAAGGCGTTGTAGTGGGCGTCGTCCCATTCCGCGCCCTCGTCGAGGCAGGCTTCGATGGCCTTGAAGAACATCTCCCAGCGCACCTTGTAGAAGGTGGCGGTGAGTCCGTTCAGGGTACGTGCCGCGTAGTCGTTCAGCAGCTGGTCCTTGTCGCTCCAGGTGGTGATGAGGTTGCGGGCGTTCGACTCGAAGTAGTCTTCTTCCTCCGGGGTGCTGCCCCACGAACGTGCGTCTGCAATCCATTTACCCACAAGGAAATAGGGGTGAGTGGCGATTACCCGGTCGATGTCGTCCATGACGGAGAGCATCTCGTCGGAAAGCGCTTTCATGGTCTCGCGGTCCCTCTGTTCGTAAGCCTTGTCGTAGCGGAGTTTGAGATCGCCGAAATAATTGGCCAGCAGCTGCCTGGTGACATTGGCGAGGTCGAAGGTGTAGGCGGAATTCTTCCCGTTCACCTCCAGCAGCTTCTCCAGTGCCAGCGCCAGGTTGGAATTGCGGTATTCGATCCTGGCGTTGCAGTAGTAGGTGCGAGACTTGCCGATGTTCGGCCTCTGGCTCAGATAAGGCGACTGTCCGGGAGTGGAGCGGCCGATATAGACGCTGTCTATCAGTATCTTCCAGGCCTCCATTGCCTCTTCGGACGCGCCGCCGGCACGCTGCTCGGCAAGCGTCGCCGTCCACAGCGGAATGCTGTCGGTGACATCGGTGATTTCGCCGTCGGGCCAGGAGGAAACCTGCCATGCCTTCTCGAAGATGAACTCATACATGAAGGGATTGCAGTCGAAGCCTTCGAGCGTCGCTCCAAGGCCGGTGAAATTGCTGCCGCCTTCTTCGAAGGTCTTGTCTATCAGCTGGTTCACGCGCCTGATCTGGCCCACCATCGCGGTGTTGCCGCCGAAATTGCCAAGGTAGCACCAGATATACGGCACGCCGTGGAACTTGTCGGTGCGGCGCCAGACCTCCTGCCTTTCACAGTAGTAGTCGAGCATGAGCTGCTTCTCCACCGGGAAGGAGGTGAGATAGGCGTGGACCCTCTCGTCGGTCCACTTGTCGCGGTCGTTGTAGAACATCCAGCCCATCTGCAGCCATATGGCTTCGGGATCCGCGGCGAGCAGGCTTTCGTCGACCTGCTTGCTCACCCTGGCCAGGTAATCGGGCTCCCAGCTGGGGGGAGTGAGTTCGTTGAAGATGTCGATGCCGTAGATATGGTCGGTCCCGTAGATCTCGCTTTCGAGCGCCACGAACTTCTTCTGTATTTCCGTGTAAAGGGGATCCATCGGGTCCAGGAAAGTGCAGGCGTATTCGTCGGGATAACCGCTCCATGCTTCCAGCTTGGTCAGTTTCGCATCGGGGCATACCTTTGCCAGCTCTGCCGGTACGTGGCCGGCAAATGCGGGCAGTACGGGCTTCATGTTCAGTTCGCGCTCACGCGAGCAGATCTGCTTCTGGAGCTCCAGCTGCCTGTCCAGCCAGCCGTCGGGAAGGGGACCTCCCCAGCGGTCGATGTTCTGCATGCGGTGCCAGGGCAGATGCGACGGGCCGGTGAAATACGCTTTCACCTCGTCCGGGTCAAGCCCCATTCCTGTCCATATCTTGAACCAGATGCTTTCCTGTCCGGTGATGGCCAGGGGCAGATTCACACCGTTGAGCGCCATCCAGTCTATGAAGTGCTCCCAGTCGGCCCACTGCCACCACGGCATGGTGTAGCCGAAGGTGCAGTAATTGAGGAAGAAACGGTCCCTTACCTTTGCAGTGCCCTCCACCGGAGCGGGGAGCTTCGGAAGCCTGGCGGGGAGGGAGAAGGAATCGCCCAGGAACCAGCCGTACTCCACTTTGCAATAGTACTTGAGATAGTGGTTGAGGGCCACCGCCATGGAGTTGGCGCTGTTGCCTTCCACCACGATTTTCGCTCCCTTGCCGGAGAGTCTGTACCAGTCCTTTCCGGCTTCCGGAGATGTTGCGGTCTGGAAGACGAAATGCCTCGCCTTGGAACCTAAAACCCTTTGTGCCAATGCTTTGGCTGCCTGAGCCTCGGCATCGTCCGAAGATTTCGGGCCGCACGCCGCAACGGCCAGCCCTAAGGCCAGCAATAGAAGAATCTTTCTCATTGTAATAAAAAAGCAGCCCGCAAAGCGCTTTGCGGGCTGCCTGAAAGGAATTAATCCAGAGTGTACTTGTCGAAGACGGGATCACCGTAAACGATCTCACCGGTTGCCGGGGAAACCGCAGCGGAGTTGCTCAGGTAGAAGGTCTTCTTTTCGGGATCGAAGTACGGATGCTCGAAATCGGTGTTCTGCTTGTAGAAGTTGTCGATGAAGTCCATCCACTCGGCAGAGCCTTCTGCGTAGTCGGGACCTCCGAACTTGCAGGCGATGGCACCCTTGTCGGCAATGCACCAGTCTTCGCAGCCCATGGCCTGGAGAGGCACATAGATCATGTTGGTGGCAGTGTTCCAGTAGAAGACATAGTCCTGAACCGGATAGCCTGCCTCCTTGCCGCCGGAGTCGTGGCCCCAACATTCGGGAAGATAGCACTGGTATACGTTGTTGGCGTAGTCCCTTACAAAGAGTTCCTTCTCTTCGAATTCGCCCCACCAGCCTTCTTCGATACCGCCGGTACCATAGGAGAAGAATGAGGTGGGCCACTCGATGGTGACGTCGGCAGTTTCATAGCCATATATGGAGGTGAAGCCTGAGATCTTGATGGCAAGATTGTACAGCTTGTTGTACTGCAGGCTGGCCTGGTTGTATGTAACTGCCAGATATCCGGTGCGGTCACCGTCCTTGATGGTGACGGAGGAGGGCACGGTGAATTCGGGATCTCCCGTGGAAGTGACGTTCACGGTGAGGTCGCCCGAGTTTCCGAGGCGGACGACCGGGATGTTGATTTCGGGATTCGTGAGCAGGTTGTAGTTGAGGGTCTGCTTGAAGAAGAAGCTCTCCGTGCTGGAGCCTCCGCCTATCGGCTCCTGTTCTTCAGCGCAGGAAACGAAGGCGAGAACACCTGCCGCAGCAATCGCGGATATGAATAATTTACTGAAAAGTTTCATGATATCCACTGTTTAGAATTTGAGCTTGGTTATGTCAATGGGATCCAGATAGTGGAGCTTTATCTCGTCGAGAGTCAGCTCGTCGTGATAGTTGGCTACCGCATTGATCGGAGTGTTGTAGTGGAGAATCGCAGTGTTGGCGTTCATCTCGGTCTGGGAGAACATGGGAGTCCATCCCGGGAAGATGCCGCTGCAGTTGATTATCTGCTGGTTCCTGGTGAGGTTGCAGCCGAGATAAGACCTGTACAGACCTCTCTCGAGACGCTTGTCGTCGAAGTAGTTCACGCCTTCGCCCCAGAACTCGATATCCTTTTCGAATATGAGCTCTTCAAGGACGTCGTCTGCGCTGGAGGCGTTGCAGGTGTACTCGGGATACCTGTAGCTCTTCATGAAGGACTCGAGTTCGCTCTTGGCGCCGCCGACACCCTGGGTGTGGAGGGCAGCCTCGGCCTTGATGAAGTACATTTCCTCAACGCGCATCATGGGCCAGTCGATAATGCCGCCGGTATAGACGTCACTCCAACCGCCTGCATGCGGACGGAACTTGAGGTTCATGTAGAGATACGGGAATCCAAGGAAGCCGTTGGCCACGCTGCACTGCTTGCGGACCCAGGAAGCGCTGCTGTTGAGCTCGTACTTCCATCCGTCGCAGGGCCTGCCGTCGTAGTCGTCGGACCATGCGGACTGCTCGTTGCTGGTGTTGTCGCCGGAGAGGTTCCACTTGTTGTTGATGAGATTGCCTGCGGCATCGGTCTCGAGCAGATAGGGCTCGCCGGGTTTCTGGTTCTTGCTCTCATAGAAGAAGCTGGGGTCGAGCCAGGACTTCTTGCGCCAGTCCTTGTCGGACAGCCTGTCATACCAGTGGCGTGCGAGGCCGCGGCCTACGCGCCAGCCGTAAACGATGTAGTTGGTCTCGGTGCCCATGATGTTTGCGGGGCTCCAGGAAGTTTCCACAGCGTCGGTGTTGCTGGCAGACACGGAGTATGCGAGCATCCAGGAATTCTGGGAAGTGCGGTTGTTGAAGCCGTTGACGGGATCCAGCCACTGGGCCTCGGTGAGAGGAGTGCACTTGGAAGCATCGATGGCCTTCTGGGCATAGCTGTAGCAGCTCTGCCACAGCGCGGCCTCATCGGTGTACTTGGCGGCCAGAGTCTTGGCCCTGGAAGCCAGATACAGATAAGCGCGGGCGTAGATGCCGTAGACGACGCTCAGATCGGGCTGCACCTTGTCGGTGCGGACGAAGTCGGCAAGCAGATCCTCGGCCTTCGCGAGATCGGCGAAGATGAGGTCGAAGTTCTCGTCGATGGTAACCCTGGGGTTGTTGGAGGCAGTTTCGCTGCTGGTGGTTTCCGTTACGATAGGAACGCCGAGGTTCTTCAGATTACTCTCGGGCATGGTGAGCTTCGGAGTGATGACCGGGTCGGTGGGATCCTTCCACTCCATGATTTCAGTGAGCTCCATGTAGTAGAGTGCCCTGAAAGCATAGCACTGGCCGAGATAACCCTTCTGGACATCGGTGAGCTCGGTGCCTTCGGGATAGAGGCTGATGATGTCGTTGACGCTCTTTATATATACATAGTAAAGGGCTGACGGCCACCTCGCCCTGTTGGTATACGAGAAGTTGCCGTACGAGTACTGCAGCATGGTGTTGTAACCGTTGTATCCCGGGCTGATGAGGGAGCTGGTGCCGTGGTCGAGCATGACCTTGAGTCCGCCGTAGGGCATAGGACCGTCGTTGAGCGGGTCGGAGCCGGAAAGGGTGGAATAAACTGCATTCATCATGCCTTCGGTGGCCGATTCCGACTGGGCTATCTGGCTGTCAAGCACATAGTCGGTGGGGAAAGTCTCCTGGATACAGCCGCTGAGTATGAAGGCGAGCAGCAGTGACGAAGCGAACAAAATATATTTTTTCATGATCTTGTCCATTTTAGAAGGTGAGAGTTATACCGCCGGAGATTGTACGGATGGGGTTGTTCGAAGACATGTTGTTCCAACCGGCAATCGAGTAACGGGGATCCATACCCTGCCTCTTCGAGATGAAGAACAGGTTTTCAGCGGAACAGTAGACGCGGATCTTGTCCACCTTCATGGCGCGGGTCCACTTGGTCGGGAAGGTGTAGCCGAAGTTCACGTTCTGGAAATTGAGATAGCTGGCGTCCACGAGGAACCTGTCGGAACGGGTGCTGGTGTAGGCGTCGGTCTGATTCAGACGGGGAACGTCGGTGTTCTTGTTCTCCGGAGTCCAGGCCCTGAGGATGTCCTTGTGCCAGGTGGTTCCGATCTGGTTGCCGCTGCCGTTGTGCATGATGATCTCGTATGCGTAGTCGTATGCGAGGCCGCCGAGCTGGTAGGTCAGGTTGAAGGAGAGGTCGAAACCGTAGAGGTAGAACTGCATTCCGAGACCGCCGTAGAAGTCGGGAGCCGCGTTGCCGTTGAGATAGTAGGAGCCTTCGGTTCCGATGTTGGTGGTCTCCCTTTCACCGGTGGGATTGCCCTCCTCGTCGGTTACGTCCTTCCAGTAAAGGGCTTCGCCGGTTTCGGGATCGACGCCTGCATAGGAGCGGAGATACCAGCTGTAGAGCGGGAGTCCTTCGCCGATGTAGTAGCGGTACTTGGAGATGAAGGAGGTGTCTTCGTTCACGTAACCCATATGGTCGCCGACCTGCACGGTCTTGAGGTCGTCAGGAAGCCTGAGCACCTTGTCCCTTGCAGTGGAGATGTTGAAGTCGATGTTCCACTGGAAGTTCTTGTTGCGGACGACGTCTGCATGGAGGTCGAGTTCGAAACCGGTGTTGCGCATGTCACCGAGGTTGGTCCAGTAGCTGCTGTAGCCGATGGACGGCGGAGTGCTGATCTGGAACAGCATATCGGAGGTCTTGCGGTAGAAGTAGTCGAGGCTACCGGTGAGGCGATAGTCGAACAGCTCGAATTCAAAGCCGGTATTGAAGTTGGTGTTGGTTTCCCAGGTGATGTCCTCGGTACCCTTCTGGCGCCACTGGAATGCCACCTTATTGTCGTTGTTCACGATGTCGTAGGAGTTGGCATACAGGTAGTTACCGATGTTGTCGTTACCCTGCGAACCGATGGAGACCTTGTACTTGAGGGTGTTCACCCAGGGAACGTCGAAGAAGCTTTCCTTGGAGATGAGCCATGCGGCACCTGCCGACCAGAAGTTACCCCAGCGGTGATCCACGGCGAAGCGTGAGGATGCGTCGCGGCGGAACGAAGCGGAGAGGTAGTACTTTCCGTCGTAGTCGTAGAGGGCGCGGGAGAAGTAACCTTCGTTGTTGTAGACGCTGGAGCTCGAAGACGGAGTCGGGTTGAGCTGCAGGAGGGCGTCGATTTCGGTAACGCCGTCGATGCCGAAGTTGCGGCCCGACATGCCCATGTATTCGTACTTGGTGTTATAGTACTCGTGACCGACCATGAGGCCGACGTTGTGCTTGTCGAAGGCCTTGTTGAAGTTGAGGAGCTGCTGGGTGTTGTAGGAGAAGTCCCTCTGCTGGCTCTTGTACAGGTAGCCGTTGTCGGAAGAGTTGGTGTAGTAGTCTACGAACGGGCTGGTGATGTAAGTGTACTTGCGGTCGTAGTCGTAGGCACTGGCATTGATGGTGAAGGTGAGGAACGGGAACAGCTTGAAGTCGGCATATCCCTTGGCGGTGATGGAGTTACCGTCATGGCCGGAATTGTCGTACTTGTTTCCGAAGATGGTGTTGCCGCCGGTTCCGCCGGCCCTGTTCATGCCGTAGGACTGTGCGAAGTCGTACATGTCGAGACCCCACTTGTCCTTCATGATGTTGCCGTTGGCATCGCGCAGGTAAACCGGGAATACCGGAGCCTGGGTCTTGATGGTCTGCCAGATGAAGCCTGCGTTGAGCGTGCCTTCAGAGGTCTGGTGGTAGACATAATGGGTGTAGTTGAAGTTTGCACCGACCTTGAGCCAGGGCTTAGCCTGGTAGTCGGCACCCAGACGGGCGGTGAGCCTCTTCTGGTCCTGATTCTCCTGGATACCTTGCTGATTGAGGTAACCGACTGAAGAATAGTAGTTGATCTTGTCGACTGCACCTGCGATGGACACGTTGTATTCCTGACGGAAACCGTTCTGAAGGCCTTCCTTCTGCCAGTCGTCGGGCTGGATCCAGAAGGTCTGTCCGCCGTAGTTGTGGAAAGCGCCGAGGGTGGCGTTCGGGTTCATGGTGCCGCCGGTGAGGATGAAGTCTTCGCCGCGGGGAACGGTGTAAACCATGTAACCGGGACCGATGTTGGGGTTCTGCACGCCTGCGTTTGCGAGGGCGTGTGCATCCTCTGCGCTGGCGCCGTCGAGCATTGCCTGGTTGTAGAGAGTCTTGTAGTAGGTCTCATAGAACTCCCTGGTGCTCACGGTCTTGTAGAGCTGGAGGGCGTTGCTGTTGACACCCCACTTGGCATCGACGGTAATCTTGGCATCGCCGATCTTGCCGCGCTTGGTGGTGATCATGATGACGCCGTTTGCGCCTCGGGCACCGTACAGTGCGTTGGAAGCTGCGTCCTTGAGCACGACCATCGACTCGATATCGTTGCTGTTGATAAGGTTGAGGTCGCCGTCATAAGGCATGCCGTCGACGACGATAAGGGGCTCGGTATCGGAATAGATGGAGCCGATACCACGGATGGTAATGGAGGGAGAGCTGCCGAACTGGCCGGAGGTATTGTTGATCTGCACACCTGCTACGCGGCCTGCGAGGGCCTGGGCGGCGTTGGACAACTGTACCTTGGAGAGTTCGTTCTCGCCCATGGTTCCGGCAGATCCCGTGAAGGCCTCCCTGGTCGTAGTACCGAAGGCAACGACCATGACCTCGTTGAGGAATTCGGTGGATTCCGAGAGCGTGACCTTGATGTCGGTCCTGCCGTTTACGGCAATCTGCTGCTCGGTGTAACCGATGCACGAGAACTGAAGAGTCGCGTTGGAGGGAACCCTGATGGCAAAGGTACCGTCATTGTCGGTTACGACGCCGTTGGTGGGATTGCCCACTTCGAATACGCCGCACCCGATGACAGGTTCGCCCTGGGTGTCCACTACCACGCCGTTTACTGAAGATTGCGCCAGCAACCCCATTGGGAGCAGCATGGCCACTAAAGCAAAGATTAGTTTCTTCATTTTTAATTGGTGGTTAGTAAAAGGTTTCGTTTTATGAGAATAAAGATAGGTATTTTTTTGCCTAAGTGGTGCGAAAAAATGCAAAAAGTTAAATTTACCGGGATTATTTTCCCATCTTTGTGATATGAAAAATCGCGTTTTTATTCTCCTTGGAGCCGCATTGCTCCTCGCTTCCTGCGGTGTAACCGGCAAGCAGGAAGGATCCGTCCGGCTCATGCAGTACAATGTGGGCGTTTTCCACAAATCCGGTGAGAACAGCGCTCCCGACGTGGCTGCAATTATAAAGGAATACAAGGCTGATATCGTATCACTCAATGAGTTAGACAGCTGCAATACCCGTAATCCCGAATACCAGCTTCGCGAGCTTGCCTACGGCCTCGGAGGCTGGGAATACCGCTACGGAAGGGCCATTCCCTACCTGGGCGGCGCTTACGGAGACGGCATTGTCACGCCTACAGCCATCATGCACGGCGCGGCCGGGAATCTCCCGAACTTCGAAGGCAGCGAGGTGCGTGCATTCGTAGTGGTGGAAACCGCGAAGTACGTCTTCATCTCCACCCATCTCGACCATGAGTATGAAAGCGCCCGTCTCCAGCAGTCGCGCATCATAAACAATTATGTGTTGAGTAAATATGGCCGTTCGTCGAAGCCCGTTTTCCTGGCCGGGGACCTCAATGCCCCGAGGAACGAGGCCTGCATGCAGGAATTCGCGCAGTTCTGGGACATCCTTACGCCCGACCAGCCCACTTATCCTTCCGACGGGGCCGATATCTGCATCGACTACATAATGGTTCTCCGCAATCCCGGCTTCGCGCACGTCACGCCGCTCAAATCCGGAGTGATCACGAAGTCGAAGGCGGCCTCGCTCGAGAAGGCCTCCGACCACCTGCCGGTCTTTGCCGACGTAAAAATCAAGTAATTACTTCACCAGCCTGAATCCGGGGCTGGCCCATTCGGCCATGCCCCCGTCCGGGGTCGCGCGAATCAGATAACCTTCCAGGTCTGCGCGGCTCTCGATGAATCGTTTTGCATCCTCGTAACCTATTACCATGCAATAGGTTGCATAGGCATCGGCCGCGGCTGCCGAGGGGGCTGTGACCGTGGCGCTGAGCAGGGAGCCCTCGGCGGGATACCCGCTCCGCGGATCTATGGTATGCGACACTTTCCGCCCGTCCTTAACATAGAATTTCCGGTAGTTGCCGCTGGTCACGATGCCCTGGCCGCCTGTTCCGGAAGATTCCCAGATACCGTCAAGGTCGGCTCCCGGGGTGTTGTTCCCGTCCTTCGGCCGGTCGACGCCCACTTTCCACGGCTTGCCTGAAGGATTGAGCCCGCTGCACCATATCTCTCCGATGTCCACCAGCATGTCCCTGACGCCGAGTCGGTGGAGATAACTGGCCACCGTGTCGCAGCTGTAACCCTGCGCCACCGCGTTGAAATTCAGCACCGGACCGTACGGATCGCCGGTGTCCCGGACCAGCCGCTGCCGGTGCAGGCGTCCGTCCGGAGCAATCGCCTCTTCCATCGAGGGGACGAGGCGGCGCATGCCGCTCGCGGCCATCGTGGCCGCCACTTTGCCGGGGTCCGGCAGGGAATCGTTCCTGAACCCGAAACCCCAGATATCGAACAGCGGACCTGCCGCCACGTCAACGGCGCCTTCCGTCTCCTTCCAGATGCCGTAGCTGTAATCGTACATCGCGACGAGCATCCCACTCGGCCTTATGGTGTCGCCGGCATTCAGGCGCGAGAGCTGCGAAGCCTTGTTGTAGCCGCTCAGCGTGGTGTCGATGTCTTTCAGGATGTCTTCGATGCCCTTCTGGACTTCGGCGGGGCGCGCCTTGATTTCCGCAGTGTTGTACTTCACGCTCCAGGTGCCGCCCTGCGCATATCCCTCCAGCCGCACATAGCCGGACTGCTCCATGCAGCCGCAAAGCGCAAGGACCGGCAGCAGAGCCGGGAAGAGGAGTGTAATGCGTTTATTCATAGATAGACAGATACACGGCCTCGGCGGCGGTGATGGCGGCGGTTTCGGTGCGGAGACGCGAACTGCCGAGGCTCACCGGCACGAACCCGGCGGCCATGGCAGCCTGAACTTCAGCCGGACTGAAGTCCCCTTCCGGGCCGATGAGGACTGTCACCTCCGGAGCGCCCGCGTGTTCCTTCAGCTGCCCGAGCAGATTCATTATGAAAGCCCGCGGCTTCACTTCGTCGGAACAGTAGGCGATGAGGCGGAGTTCGCCGGAGGCTTCACGCGCTTCGCCCATACCGGCTATGAACTCCATTACCGTTTGAGGCTCAAGCAGTTCCGGAATCGTCCCCTTGAGCGACTGCTTTGCGGCGGACAGCAGGATGCGGTGCAGCCGGTCCGTCTTGAGCACCCGCCGCTCCGACCTTTCCCCGATTACTGGAGCGAGCGTGTCGATACCCACTTCGGTCACTTTTTCCGCCATCCATTCGTAGCGGTCGGGATTCTTGGTAGGGCATACGGCCAGAGTGAGGCGGTATGGGTGCGACCCCCAGGATGTTTCGGAACTGACAATCCGCGCAAGGGCCGTCTGCTCTTCGCCCTTGCCGCGCTTCTGCGCGCCTCCGGCGGGAGCGTCTTCCTGTAACACGCAGTGGTACAGCGTGCCCCGGCCGTCGATCACGTCTATCTCGTCCCCGGGCCTGTGGCGCAGGACGCGCATGCAATGTGCCGTCTCTTCCGCCGGAAGCCGGAGGGATCCTTCAAAAACCTGATCTGAATAAAAAATCTCCATTATGGCCGGATTATTTCCACCTCGCCGCCCGGGCCGAGTTTGATTATCTGCGAAGAACGGCCGGTGGCGCTGTCGTCGAAACGCACGTTGCGGTTTCCGTCGAGGAAGGAGTTGGGCACCACATAGTCGACGCCGTCGAGAATCTCCTTGGAAATCTGCTTGAAATTCTCGGGAGACGGCTCGCCGGAGATATTCGCCGATGTGCTCACCAGTGGCGCGCGAAGCTTGAAAATCAATTTGTTGCATAAGACGGCTCCGGCGCTGACGGGCTTGTCGTCCGGGCCCGGGTCGACCCGCGGAATGCGTATCCCCACCGACCCGTCTTCGGCCACCGTCGAGGGGGCCAGGCCGTAGGCGCCGGTCACCGCATCGGGGTACACGATGGTCATGGGGGCGTCGTTCACCTCCACCAGGTCTATCGCAATCGAGGGAATCTTCTTGACGTACCGGGCCACCATGTCGAGGCTGTCGGCAAGCAGCACGAGCGATTTCGCACCGCTGCGCCGCTTGAGCCCGAACACTTTCTGCACCGCGGCCTCGTTGGTCGCATCGCAGCCGATTCCCCAGATGGTGTCAGTCGGGTACAGGATGAGCCCGCCGCGTTTCAGCACCGCCAGGGCTTCGGAGACTATAGAGGGAATATCCATTTTACCACCAGTTTTGATTGAAGAGCCTGTGGCTTTTGCGCCACCAGACCATGAGCAGCCAGCCCATCAGGGCTCCGCCCAGATGCGCGAAATGCGCCACGCCTTCGGCGGTTCCGGTGATGCCGGTAATCAGCTCTATCGCAAGGAATATCAGCACCATCCACTTGGCCGACAGGGTGACAGGCGGGAAAAGCAGGGTGAGCTTGTTGTCGGGGAAAAGATAGGCGTAGGCCAGCAGGACCCCGTAAACCGCGCCCGATGCTCCGAGCGTGGGAACGTAAAGCGATGCGCCGGTCAGGGACTGTACCCCGATATGCAGGGCGGCCGCTCCGAGCCCGCACAGGAAATAATAAACCAGGAATTTTTTGGTGCCTATGGTGCGCTCCACCACCATTCCGAAGAGGAACAGGGTGTACATGTTGAACAGGATGTGCCAGAAGCCTCCGTGCATGAACATGTGGGTGATAATCTGCCACCAGCGGAACAGCGGCGACTCGGGAGGGAACATCGCGAACGTGCGGATCATGAAATCCTGGTTTATGAGAGTGGCCAGGAAGAGTATCGCGTTGACTATTATGAGGTTGATGGTCGCCGGGGGCAGCTGCCCGTAGCGCCGGGAATAGTATTGCATGGTCTAGAATTTCTTTTCCAGTTCTTCGGTGCTGATTATCGCCATGATGCGCCTGCCGGAAGGTGTGAGTTCGGAGTTCTCGCAGGCAAATAAAACGTTTACAAACGTTTGCGCCTGGGTGGCGGTAGTGGGAACATCGGCGTTCAGCGAGCCCAGGGTGGCTATTTTGGCCGCTATCGAAGCGTTTACCCTGTCGGACAGCCCGCCGGTGTCGTCGGACAGGATGAGCACCAGGTCCTGCACCATCTGCTGCACCTTTCCGGGCTCGCAGGAGAAGCCTTCCGGCACTCCGTTCACCACCACGGTGTCGTTGCCGAAGCCGGTGATGTCGAATCCCACGGCCGAGAGCTGCGCCGCCTTGTCGTCGAAAAGCAGCCGTGCGGCCGGGCCTACCTGCACCGAAACCGGGAAGAGGGCCTGCTGCGTGACGTGCTCGCTGCGGCTCAGCGCCTTCAGCGTGCGTTCGTAGACTATCCTTTCCGCGGCCCTTCTGATATTCACCACCAGAAGGCCTGATGCCACGGGAGATACGATGAATTTGCCCTTGACCGCAAAGGCGTTGGGCTGGAGTTTCTCTTCGAAGAGCTTTTCCGTCGCCTGGCTGCGGGGAGCATACTGCTGCGGGGCGGGCGCCTCTCCCGAATGGGTCTCAAAACCCAGGTTGACGGCGAACGGGTCGTAGGAGGGGTCGAGCTGCAGGGCGGGTTCGGCGGCAGGGCCGTGCACATCTTCATAGTGCTTGCCTATGTGGGGCATCTGCACGCTCTGGGCAGCATCGAAATCTATCCCCCCGCCGTAGGAATTGCGCCCGAGCGTCTCCTTTACGCAGGCGTAAAGTATCTGGAAGATGACGCTGTCCTCCTCGAACTTGACCTCGCTCTTGGTGGGGGAGATGTTGACGTCTACCGTGTGCGGATCGACCTGGAGCCAGATGAAATATGACGGCGTGAGCCCTTCCGGGATGAATTCCTCATAGGCTTTCATCACCGCCTTGTGCAGGTAGGGGCTGCGGAAATAACGGCCGTTCACGAAGAAGTACTGGTTGCCGACAGTCTTCTTTGCGCTCTCCGGCTTGCCCGCGAAGCCCGAAATGCTTGCGACGGTGGTTTCTGCCGAGAGGTCTGCCAGGTCGCTTGCAACCGCCGACCCCATAAGGTCCAGTATTCTGAATTTCAGCGATTTAGCCGGCCTCATCACGAAGAGGTCGCGGCCGTTCGAACTGAGCGAGAAGCCCACGTCCGGGCGGGTCAGCGCCACGCGGGTGAACTCGTCCACGATGTGCTTCAGCTCGACGTTGTCGGACTTGAGGAACTTGCGGCGCGCCGGGGTGTTGAAGAAGAGATTGCGCACCGCGAAATTGCTGCCCGTGGGGGCGGCGACCGACGAGGTCCTGACGTCTCCGCCTCCGCTGATGACCACCTGGGTGGCGGTTTCGTCCTTGGCGCGCCTGGTCTTGAGCGTCACTTCCGCTACCGCGGCGATGCTGGCCAGCGCCTCTCCCCTGAAGCCGTAACTGTCTATGGCATTGAGGTCTTCGGCAGATGAGATCTTGCTGGTCGCGTGCCTCTCGAAGCAGAGGACGGCATCGGCCGGGCTCATCCCGCAACCGTTGTCGATGACCTGTATGAGCGTGCGCCCGGCGTCGGCGACCACCACCGTCACCTGAGTGGCGCCGGCGTCCACCGCGTTTTCCATCAGCTCCTTAACCACGGAAGCGGGGCGCTGGACCACCTCTCCCGCGGCTATCATGTTGGAAACCTGCGCCGGAAGTACTTTCAGTTTGCCCATTATTGCTGCACGAACAGATAGGGGTACAACTTGAGTATGAAGAACATGACCGCTATCACAAGGATAATAGTGACTACGGTTATGATGGTCTGGACCCTCTTCATGGGCTTGTCGAGACCGTTGGTCCGGCTGTCCCTGAAAGAGCCGCGGATATAGCTTCCGGGCTTGTATTCCGCACTTTCGTTGCTTCCGTCCACATCGCCGAAATACCTGCGGAGCTTGTCCTTTTCGGGATCGTAATATATTGGTTTGTGGTCGAACACCCGGTGTTCGCCTCTGCCGAAGAAATTGAATAATGCCATAGCTTACAAAAGTAATGAAAAAATGCGTATTTTTGTAGAGTATGGAATTCAGAATCGGTCAGGGATACGACGTCCACCAGCTTGCCCCGGGGCTTCCCATGTGGCTGGCCGGCGTGGCCGTGCCGTCCGAATTCGGCTTTGTGGCCCATTCCGACGGCGACGTGGCCATCCACGCCCTCTGCGACGCCCTCCTCGGGGCCCTCGCCCTCGGCGACATCGGCAAGCTTTTCCCCGACACCTCCGACGAGTGGAAAGATGCCGACAGCAAGGAGCTGCTGCGCATAGTGATGGAAAAGGTCCGTGCCAAAGGCTGGGAAGTATCCAACGTAGATATCACAATAGCGCTTCAGGCGCCCAAAATCGGCAAGCTCGTGCCCCGCATGCGCGACGTCCTCGCTTCGGTGATGGACATCGAGAAGGAGCAGGTGAGCGTCAAGGCCACCACCACCGAGCGTCTGGGTTTCGTAGGAAGGGGAGAAGGCTGCGAAGTATGGGCCGTGGCGTTGCTGCATAAATGATTATAGTATGAAAAACTTTTTAAAGTCTTTTGGAGGTCTCATCCTCACCCTTCTGGGTTTCGGAACCATGGCAACGGGTTGCTTCCCCTTCCGTTGCGAGTACGGCTGTCCCCATGCCGACTTCAGGGCGGAAATAAATGTGGTTGACGAGCAGGGAAAGCCCCTCCAGGGCATCCGTACCGTCCTGCGCTATCGCAATGAGGCCGGATATGATGTCCCTTACTACCAGTCCGACACCCTCTACACGAGCAATATGGGCCTCGCCCTGTTCGACGGTACCGTCTTCTCCGCGCCAGCCTATGTAGACATCGTCTATGAAGACCTTTCCGGTGAATATATGTCCTCCGACACCTATGGCTTGCAGCCCGAACAGATACATGAAGGTGACAAAAAGTGGTATGGCGGTTCCTATGCTCTGTACTACACAAAGGAATTGAAGAAGAAATAGTCAATTTTTTTTGGAAATATCCAAAAGGGTTGTATCTTTGCAGTCCGATTTT
>JAFZLP010000037.1 GCA_017551405.1 Bacteroidales bacterium | reverse complement strand
TGTCCTCGGTCTCACCGGAGCGGTGGGACACGATCGCGGTGTAGCGGGCCTTGTGCGCCATCTTGATGGCGTCGAGGGTCTCGGACACGGAACCGATCTGGTTCAGCTTGATGAGGATGGCGTTGCCGGCACCCAGGGCGATACCCTTGGCGAGGCGCTCAGTGTTGGTCACGAACAGGTCGTCGCCCACCAGCTGGACCCGGGAACCCAGGCGCTTGGTGAGCTTGACCCAGCCTTCCCAGTCTTCCTCGCTGAGGCCGTCCTCGATGGAGTCGATGGGGTACTTCTCGATGAGGGTCTTGAGGTACTTGATCTGCTGCTCGCTGGTGAGCTTGCGGCCGCGCGGGTCTTTCTTCTTGCCGTCCTTGAGCTGCTTGTAGTCGTAGTAGAAGGTGTCGCCTTCCTTGAAGCAGAACTCGGAAGCGGCGCAGTCCATGGCGATGGTAACATCGGCACCGGGCTTGTAACCAGCCTTTTCGATAGCCTCCATGATGCAGTCGAGAGCATCGTTGATGCCCTTGAGAGCGGGAGCGAAGCCGCCTTCGTCACCGACTGCGGTGCTGAGCCCGCGGGCCTTGAGCACCTTCTGGAGAGCGTGGAACACCTCTGCGCCCATGCGCACGGCCTCGGCCTCATTCTTGGCGCCGACCGGACGGATCATGAATTCCTGGAACGCGATGGGGGCGTCGGAGTGGGCGCCGCCGTTGATGATGTTCATCATGGGAACGGGAAGGACATGGCCGTTGGTGCCGCCGATGTAGCGGTAGAGGGGCAGGCCGAGATAGTCGGCAGCCGCGTGGGCCACTGCGAGCGATACGCCGAGGATGGCGTTGGCTCCGAGCTTGCTCTTGGTGGGGGTGCCGTCGAGTTCGATCATGGTCTTGTCGATGGCCCTCTGGTCGAGAGCGCTCATGCCGATGACTGCGGGAGCGATGACGTCGTTCACGTTGGCAACAGCCTTGAGAACGCCCTTGCCGCCGTAACGCTTCTTGTCACCGTCGCGAAGTTCGAGGGCTTCGTTTTCGCCGGTGGATGCACCGGAGGGAACGGCTGCGACGCCGATGACGCCGGACTCGAGTTCAACTTCAACTTCCACCGTGGGATTTCCACGGGAATCCAGGATTTCACGTCCTGTTACACGAATAATGCGCATTTTTATAAGGTTTTAAAGTAATTTTCGTTGATTTTCGGGCAATTTGCCTGCAAAAACCGGGACAAATTTAATATTTTATGGTGAAAATGGCAAATTGTAAGAAAGTCAAACAGTAGTAAGATTCTTCAAAATTCTTTATCTTTGTAAGACTGACTAAAACCATTTCAACATGTCTGGCATCACTGGTCGCATCTCGCAAATCATAGGTCCGGTAGTGGACGTCCACTTCAACCTCAGTGAAAAACAGGAAGAAAGCTCCCTTCCGGCCATTCACGACGCCCTCGAGGTAGAGCGTGGCGGAAAGACCCTCATCATGGAGGTCCAGCAGCACATAGGCGAAGACACCGTCCGCTGCGTCGCCATGGATTCCACCGACGGCCTCAAGAGGGGGCTCGAAGTGAGGTGCTCCGGCGGCCCCATCAAAATGCCTGTCGGAGCGCAGATCCGCGGCCGCGTGATGAACGTCACCGGCGACACCATCGACGGCCTCGGCACACTCAGCCGCGAGGAAGAACTCCCCATCCACCGCGAACCTCCAAAATTCGAGAACCTTACGACCAGCCAGGAAGTGCTGTTCACCGGCATCAAGGTCATCGACCTGCTCGAGCCCTACCTGAAGGGCGGAAAGATCGGCCTCTTCGGCGGCGCCGGCGTGGGCAAGACGGTGCTCATCAAGGAGCTCATCAACAACATCGCAAAGAAACACAACGGATTCAGCGTCTTCGCCGGCGTGGGCGAGCGTACCCGCGAGGGCAACGACCTCATCCGCGAAATGATAGAATCCAACGTCATCAAATATGGCGACGAGTTCGCGAAAAGCATGGAAGAGGGCCACTGGGACCTCTCTAAGGTAGACCGCGAAGCCATGAAGCAGAGCCAGGTGGCCATGGTCTTCGGGCAGATGAACGAACCGCCCGGAGCCCGTTCCAGCGTGGCCCTCAGCGGCCTCACCCTCGCGGAATCCTTCCGCGACAGCGGCGATCCGGCCTCCCCGAAGGATATCCTCTTCTTCATCGACAACATCTTCCGCTTCACCCAGGCCGGCAGCGAGGTGAGCGCCCTGCTCGGCCGTATGCCGTCTGCAGTGGGCTATCAGCCTACCCTCGCCACCGAAATGGGGCAGATGCAGGAACGCATCACATCCACCAAAAACGGCTCCATCACCTCGGTGCAGGCGGTTTACGTGCCGGCGGACGACCTTACCGACCCGGCTCCCGCCACCACCTTCAGCCATCTCGACGCCACCACGGTGCTGAGCCGCAAGATAACCGCGCTGGGCATCTACCCGGCGGTCGATCCCCTTGAGAGCACCTCCCGCATCCTGGACCCGAACATTGTGGGCGAGGAGCATTACAACGTTGCCCAGCGGGTCAAGCAGATCCTCCAGCGCAACAAGGAGCTTCAGGACATCATAG
>JAFZLP010000192.1 GCA_017551405.1 Bacteroidales bacterium | reverse complement strand
GCCTTCGACCGCGGCGTGCGCATCGTGGACTTCGACGGGGCCTCGTACCCCGTAGCGTATACCTGCGAAGGTCTTGCCGGGAGCGATTCCGACCTCCGGCAGCTGCTCTACTGGCACCCCGTCGTGAGCCTTTCCCGCGGCACGGCGTCCAGAATCGTTTTCCGCGCCCCGTCCTACGGCGGAAAGTTCCGCGCGGTAGTGGACGGCTTCACGGTCTCCGGCATCCCCGTCCATGAAGAAATCTCCTTCAGCCTGTAAGTGAAGTGGCGTACCTCGGCGAACTGATTTCCATAGGAGTTGCCCTGTCATGGACAGTGGCATCGCTGTGGAGTGAAATCAGCAGCAAACGGCTCGGCGCCCAGGTCATGAACACCTGGCGCATGGCCATTTCGGTGGCGGTGTACGCCGTGCTCTCGTGGGTGCTGCTGGGCGCCCCGTATCCGGTGCACGCCAGTGCAAAGACATGGATGTGGCTGTCGCTCAGCGGCTTCATCGGCTTTTTCCTGGGAGATATCTGCCTGCTCGGAAGCTACGTCATAATCGGCGCCAGGCTGGGGCAGCTGTTCATGACGCTCGCTCCGGCCTTCGCCACCTTCTTCGGATGGCTCATCCTGGGCCAGTCGCTCTCCTGGAAGAGCCTGCTGGCCATGGTGATAACCATGTTCGGTATCGGGCTCACGATACTCGGGCACGGGCACGAGAAGGGCAAAAAGATCTCGCTGCAGATTCCCCTGAAAGGGGCCCTGCTGGGAGTTGGCGCCGCCCTCGGGCAGGGCCTGGGGCTCATCATCAGCGGCATAGGGATGAATCATTACCTGCAGGAAATCCCCGCCGATATCCTGCCGGGCATAGAGATGTATATCCCGTTCAGCGCCAATATGATACGCTGCATCACCGGCTTCATCGCCTGCCTCATCCTGGTGCTTGTGGTCAAGCCCAAACCGGGGATGTCGGCCTTCCTGCACGACGGCAAGTCGATGCGCGCGATGGCCATAGTGGTGCTCACCGGACCGGTGCTCGGAGTGGGCTTTTCGCTCATGGCGCTGCGCTATACCGCGGCCGGAATCGCGAGCACGCTCCAGTCCACCACGCCTATCCTGCTGCTGCTTCCCTCGCACTGGATGTTCGGCGAAAAGTTAACCCTGCGCAGCATCGTCGGCGCCATAGTGTCGGTAATCGGCGTGTCGCTTTTCTTCCTGTTGTAGGGACTTTGCGAAACATCTTTTAAAAAGATTCTTTTTTATCGGGCAAACGCTTGCAGGTTTAAAAAATATCTGTATATTTGCATCCACTTTTAACCGAGGTGCGGTAGTTCAGTTTGGTTAGAATGCCGGCCTGTCACGCCGGAGGTCGAGGGTTCGAGCCCCTTCCGCACCGCAAAATGAGTCGATTCCGTTTGGAATCGGCTCTTTTTGTTTGCCTCCCGCCGCACCGCCCCCTCGAACTCTCGCGGCCCGCCCCCCGAGGGAGTAGCCGCCTTGACCTCCCGCGGCCCGAGCCCTCGACCTCCGGCCGCCCGAGGGGGCTAGGCGCATAATCCGCCATTATTGCGCTTACCCCCGGCGTCGCGACCCGGGGGTAGAGTCAATATTCACCCTTTTTGCTCCTACCCCCGGCTCTGCTGCCTGGGGGTAGCGTCAATTTCCGGGGTTTTTGATCCTGGCGGCAGGTGTTTCCGGCAGCGGGGATGGGGTGGCTCTCGAACTCGGAAAGCCTGCCCGGAAGGGGCTCCAGCCCCTATGCTGCGGAACTCGGAGTCTTAGCCGCTCCGCGCCTAACCTCCTCAGACAGTCCTCGCATTCCGGGAACTGCGTTCGTCGAGGCCGGTGTGCCATGCCCGTTGGCATGGCCGCCCCGATCCTCTCCTCGCGCGGCTCCCGTACCGGCGCTTTTGCCCCTTCAGGGCTGCCGGTAACTTCAGTCGTTATGGCCAACCAAGGTCGGCCATCCCGTCCTGAAGCCACCGGCACCGGCTTCCCTTCGCAAGTCGAGCCATCCCTCCCCGCTGCCGGAAACAATCCGCCGCATTATGCCGGCCACGCTGGAGGCGCAGATCATGAAGTGGCTGCGGGCCACGTTTTGGCGGGTATCCGTGGCCGGGAGGGGTTTGATGTGGCCGGGAGGGGCTGGAAACGGCCGGCTAACTCATTCCTCGTTCTTTCTTGATGGTCTCGTAGGCCTCCTGGATCTTCCGGAATTTCTCTTCGGCGGCCTTCTGCACTTCGGGGCCCAGGGTGGCCACCTTGTCGGGATGGTTCTTCATGGCCATGCGGCGGTAGGCGTTCTTGACTTCATCGTCGGTGGCCGAGGGCGATATCCCGAGCACCGAATAGGCCGAGTCGGCGTCTTTCCAGTACATGGCGATCACCGAGGCGGCGTCGGCGTCGCTGAGGCCGATGACCCTTGCGATGGCCTCAATTACGCTTTTCTCGCTCTTGTCGAACTGGCCGTCCGCAAGGGCGATCTGAACCAGGTAGTGCAGGAGCTGGAGCCGCTGCGAGTCGTTCATGTAGCTGGCTATCTGCGGGCCTACTTCATAGATGTTCACCTGCCTGGAGTTCAGCCT